>JAJDNH010000162.1 GCA_022340775.1 Acidobacteriota bacterium | reverse complement strand
GTGCCCGTAGCGCTGGAGGCAGAGTCGAACATCTTCTGTGAGATCACTGCATGAGAAGCATGGTACGCGCCGGTTTCTGTGTCTTGAGGAGAACCGGCTGGAGGAGGGTCCGGTGAGAGGGAAGCAGGCAAAGGAGCCACGTGCATGTCAGGTATGTGGGAGCAAGCAGCATCTCGTTCGTGCCGTGGCGGTTCGGCCGGCGGTGGCGGCATTCATCCGGAGCGAAGCTGGAGAGTGGTCCGAGACAGGGTGGATTTGCGAGCCCGACCTGGACCGAGCGCGGCATCGGTACGTGAAGTCGCTGCTTGAGGAGGACAAGGGTGAGCTGACAACTCTCGAGAACGAGGTTCTCGAAAGCCTGCGCACGCATGAGCTGCTGACCACGAACGTCGAGTCGGAGTTCGAGTCGAGCCGGACGCTGGGCCAGCGCGTCGCCGACAGGATCGCATCCTTCGGAGGAAGCTGGCCGTTCATCTTTCTCTTTGCATTCGTGCTGTTCGGCTGGCTCTTTATCAACTCCGTTCTCCTCGCGGCGCGGCCGTTCGACCCTTACCCGTACATCCTGCTCAACCTGATTCTGTCCTGTCTGGCCGCGGTTCAAGCACCGGTCATCATGATGAGCCAGAATCGTCAGGAAGAGCGTGACCGCCTGCGCGCGATCCACGACTACCAGATCAACCTCAAGGCGGAGCTCGAGATCCGCCACCTCAATCAGAAAGTCGACCATCTCCTGTCCCACCAGTGGGAGAGACTGTTGGAGATTCAGGAGATCCAGATGGACCTGATGGATGAGCTTCGTGCGGGAAGAGGAACCGGGGGGAGTGGGAGCCACGGCGCAGGAGCATGACGGGCTCGGTGAGGTTGGGCGTAGCGTTGGAGACGCCGTTTGCGGCGCTTCGGTCTCATGCCGGGCGCCGGGACCCCCTGTCCATCGGTGGCGCGGCGACGAGCGGGGAAGCGGCGCGGGTCAGGCGCCGCTGCTCAGAGGCAGTCCAGGCTGTGAGCTTCGACGAACGCCTTCATGCTCTCGAAACGGAAGTCGATTCGGGGCGCTCCGTCGGGCGGCACGGTCGCTCCCCATCCGTCCTGAGCGTGCCTGCGGTCGATCCAGGTCGTCGCCAGTCCGAGTCGGGTTGCCGGGACGAGGTCGTGGAACAGGCTCTGTGCCGTGTGCAGGATCCGAGATGTCCCGATGCCGAGCCTCTTCAGCTCGCGCAGCATGTGCTCGAAGTTGCTGGGATCGGGCTTGTACGAGCCGATGTCCTCGGCAGTGAAGACCGCGTCCAGCCGTACTCCCAGCTTTTTGCGGCTGTGGGCAAACGACTCGTTGTCCACGTTCGATAGCACCACCAGCTTGTAGTGGTGTTGCAGATAGCACAGCGCTGGACCCGAGTCCGGGAACGCCGGCCAGTCCCGGACCGACGCTCCGAAAGCCCGGGCATCCTCGTCGCGACAGGAGATCCCCAGCTCCGCAGCCAGCCTTCGGCAAACCCGCGCCAGCACCTCGGGGTAGAGGAGAGAAGGCGTTTCCCGTTCCTGGGCCGCCTCATGCCGTGCGAAAGCCTCGAGAATCGACTCTGGAGGATGGACTCCCTCTCTTTTCAACCACGGTGCAAGCGCCGAGCGGATGCCGGTCTCCCAGTCGATGAGTGTGCCGTAGCAGTCGAGGCTGAGCACATCGAAGTCGGTCAGTGTTGGCAAGGGTTCACCTCCTCTGACACCCAGTCAAGACTACCGCGCTTGCAGTCATGGCGGCTACGGGCGCCGTCGGAGCCGGGGCGGCAACCGGTCGATGAACCGGTACGATGTTCCTGTCGGATAAGCCTCGCACCCGTACCGAAGTGGGGAAGGGAGAAGTCATGGGCCAGTTGACCACTGATCAGATGGAGTTTCTCGCCAGGCGCCGGCGTCTGGCGCGCTGGTGGCCGGTCGTCGGATCGTTACTGCTCGTCGTCGTGGTTGCCTCAGTGGTGTGGCTCTTCGTTCGCCACCCGCTGCTGATCAACCCGCTGGCACTGACTTCTCGGGTCCAGGCTGGGACCCTGCCGGACTCGAGTCTGGTCATCCTCGCCGTGATGCTCCCCGTGATGTCTTTGGCCTGTTTCATCGTTCTCACCGCTGTCATCCTCTATGGTTTCTCGTTCTTCGCCATCGAACGCAGGTACCAGCGGCTCATCAAGAGCGTGCTCGAGCGCGAGCCCGGCGGGCCGGGTGGCAGGCGGGAGGAACCCTGATGCGGATCGCACTCGTTCAACAAGTCGCTTCAACAGACCGGGACCTGAACCGGCGGCGCGGTATCGCGCGCGTCGAGGAGGCGGCCGCAGAAGGCGCGCAGCTCGTGTGCTTTGCCGAGCTGGCTCTTGACCCCTTCTACCCGCAGCGGCCGGCGACCGGCGAGGTTCTTCAGCTCGCTGAGCCGGTACCTGGACCGACCACAAAGCTGTTCGCCGAGGCGGCTCGGCGTCTCGGGGTGGTCATCGTGCTCAACCTGTTCGAACGGGACGGACAGCGGACCTTTGACTCATCGCCTGTGATCGATGCGGACGGACGACTGCTGGGAGCGACTCGGATGGTCCACATTACCGACTATGAGTGCTTCCACGAGAGGGATTTCTACACCCCCGGTGATCGCGGCGCCCCGGTCTATGAGACCGGTGCCGGCCGACTTGGCATCGCCATCTGCTATGACCGTCACTACCCCGAGTACATGCGTGCGCTCGCGCTCGCCGGGGCGGAGCTGGTTGTGGTGCCGCAGGCGGGTGCGGTCGACGAGTGGCCCGACGGGCTTTTCGAGGCGGAGATGCGGGTTGCGGGCTTCCAAAACGGCTACTTTGCCGCCCTCTGTAACCGCGTCGGCCATGAGGAGCGCCTGACCTTTGCGGGCGAGTCCTTTGTCACGGATCCTGCCGGACGGGTTCTGGCAAGGGCGGGCCGCGGCACCGAAGAAGTGCTGCTGTGCGACCTTGATCTCGGGCAGGTCTCCGAGTCGCACGCGCGCCGGCTGTTCCTCCGCGACCGCCGTCCGGAGCTCTACCGCGACTGGCTCGCCTGAGAGTGTTGGCCTGACTTCTGGCCCTGTGACTGCTCGCAGTCAACCTTGATCCAGCCGCCACGGATCTTCGTGTTATCGCAGTAGGTTTTGCCGGTGCTGAGTGGGTTGTTCAGGTAGGCGAGGATCGAGCCGCATGTCTCGTCGCCGGCCGGGTCCACCTGGCAGATGCGGTCGTAACTCGGATTGCTGAAGCAGCACGGAGACACCTTCTCCTGGCCCTGTGTCTCGGTCGCTGCCGCCGGCTGGAGGGCGGCCAGGAGCGCGAGCGCCACAAACACGGCCACAACGCTCATGGCCAAGGGAGACTTCGGGCCTCGGCTGCGGCTCATGGCGCGGGTGGGGGAACTTCCCATGATCAACCTCCTTGTCGATCCGTCGTTGTTCCGTTCGATTGTACTGCCGTGGTTGGATGCGTGAGCTCGCTGCCACCATTGCCGCTAGCGGGTCACTTACTGCCAAGACTCCGGCTTCTCTGAGTGGCCGGACTCCACGGCTTCCTGTTGCGACAACCGAACCATCGGCGGTTTCCTTCCCTTACGGACCGGGAGACGGCCGGCTCCAGCGAGGCTAAACTTGCCGCATGATCGCGATCATCCTCGCCTTCGTTTCGCTTGTTTTGGGGGTGTGGCTCCTTCGATACACGAGGGGTCGGTCAGGGCGCTGGCAACTCGTGGCATGGTGCGTCTGGAGTCTGGGGACAGCTGCAGGGCTCCTGTTGGCGGCCGGCCCGTACGAGGTACGCAAGACGGTTTCGCTGCTGGTGATGCCGCTGGGGCTGGTTTGGCTTGGTCTCGGAGGAATGGCGGCCATAGTCTGGAAACAACGGCAGGCGACGCTCGCGGCGGTGGCAGGCGCTCTCTGGTTGGGCCTGACGATGGCCGGCAGTGTGCCCCTCGGGGCCCGCCTCGTTGGCTTCCTCCAGCAACCGTTCGTCGGTGCAGACCCGTTTCAGGCCGGGAGCTTCGACGCCGTGGCCGTCCTGGGCGGCGGGGTGGCGCTCGACAGCGCGGGGCGAATCGCGGTCGTGAAGCAGTCAGGCGACCGCGTCATTCTTGGAGCGCGGCTGTACAACACGGGTCACGCGAGCCTTCTGATCACCACCGGCCCGATCTTGAAGCTCAAGGGAGGGGCCGAGGTCAGCTACCCCGCGGCGGTACGACGACTGTGGACGGAGCTCGGCGTTCCGGACGATCGGATTCTGTCGATCGAAGGGCCGAGAACAACGTCGGAGGAGATCGTCGGGATCGCTCGTTTGGTCAGAACCAGGCAGTGGTCGCGGGTCGGCGTCCTGACGTCGGCTTGGCACATGCGGCGAGCGCTCAAGCTGTGCCGACGGCAGCACCTTGACGTCAAGCCGTTGGTCGCCGACTTTGTTGCTCACGATGAGCCGATCCGACTGCGCGCCATCGTGCCGCAGGAGGAGGGCGTCAGCCTGGTTCAGCTCGCCAGCTGGGAGCTCCTCGGTGCCCTGGCCGGCCACTGATGGCGTGCCCGCTATCCCTCGGCCGTCCGCCTACGGCTCACCTCTACCAGTCCGCCCGCTGAGGGTCGCTGGGGATGTCCTCGAGCAGCACCTGCACTGCCCGGGCCAGCTGCGTGTCGGTGTCATGAGACGTGTCCTCAGCCGGCGGCTGGGCGACGACGACGTCCGGGACAGCTCCGTGATGCTCCATGTTGACACCGGTGGTCGCGACGTACCAGCCACGCAGTGGCAGCCTCACCCACCCTCCGTTGAGCAGGCGCTGGCCGCCGGTCGAGATGACGGCCCCGAAGGTTGGAGTGCCCACCAGAGGACCGCGATGCAGGGTCTTGAAGGCGTGCGAGAAGATCTCCGCGTTGGAGTAGGAGTCCGAGTTGCAGAGGGTCAACGCGGGGCGGGTCCAGGCAGCCAGCGGTAGACGCCCCTGCGGGTATGCCCGAGTGGTAGCCGGTGCGTCCCGGGGTATCGTGAACGCATGGCGGCGGACATCGAGGACCGCCATCAGGTAGTCAGTAGTCCATCCTCCTCCGTTCGAGCGAACATCGATGATGAGGCCTTCCTTGCCGTGCCCGGCGGCGTACAGGTCGCGCTCGAACTCCTCGAACGACGGGATGTTCATGCCCTGGACGTGGAGGTAGCCGAGACGCCCGTTCGACATTGCGTCGACGAGCTGGCGTCGCTCGCGTACCCATTCTCGGTAGCGAAGCTGGAACTCGGATCGGCGGTTGACCGGGATAACGACCGCGGACCGCTCAGCGCCGGCCAGGGTCCGAATGCGGATCGGGACTCGGTGGCCGACGGTGTCCGCGAAGAGCCCGTAGATGTTCGTGTGCTCGTCGAGCAGGGTCCCGTTGACCGAGAGCAGGCGGTCACCGGCCGCCAGCCGGACATCCTGGCGAGCGGCTGGTCCGTCTGGTAGGACCTCTCGTACGACGACTCCGGGCCCGCCCGATGCGGGGTCGAACAGGGCACCGATGAAGCCGGTCTCTTCTGGCTTGCTGGGCCGCTTCGGGTAGTAGCCCATGTGTGATGCGTTCAGCTCTCCCAGCATCAAGTTGACGAGGTCGGCAAAGTCCTGTTCACTCATCCCGTCGTAAAGCCATGGCCGATACTTCTCACGTTGTGCAGCCCAGTCCACGCCATGGAATGCCGGGTCGTAGAACCACTCGTTGAGTGCACGCCAAGCCTCATCGAAGACCTGACCGTGCTGGGCCAGCGGGTCGACCTCGTAGCGCGCTGCAAACGGCACCGGATCGCCGGCCTTGCCGCCAAGACTGGTGCGCTTGATACGACCCTTCTTGTCGAGGTAGAAGACCGCCTTGCCATTCTTCGTCATCTGAACGTGGGTCGGCTCCTGGCCGCCGTTGGTGAGCTTCGTGATGTCCTTGCCGTCGAACCGCACCGAGTACAGATCTCGCTTGCCCTCGTGCTCAGCCGTGAAGACGATCCTCTTGCCGTCCGGGCTGGCGAGAGGAGCTCCCTCGTCCCCCTTGAGGTCGGTGATGGCCTTGGCTCGTTCCCAGAGGTTGTCGAAATCGATCGTGACCGGGCTCAGCTCGGCACCTGGCTCAGTCTTCTTCCCACCCTTGGCCCCGGTCGATCCGGCGGCCGCGGGCTCGTCCTTGTTGGCAGGGGGCTTTTTGGCCGCGGCGCCTGCCTTCCAGAGCTTGAGCCATCCCTCGGCGGTACGCTCGTCATCGGCCTTGGTCAGCCAGACCCCCCAGACGTCCAGCGTGTCGGCGTGCCGTTTCGAAAGCCATAGCAGCCGCCTGCCGTCGGGCGACCATCGGGGCTGAAGGTCCTCGTCGGGGTGGCGACTGACGTTGTACGGCTTGCCGCCAGCGGCCGGCACCACCCAAACGTCGGTGTTGTACTCGACATCCGGGATGGAGTAGGCGAGCCATTGTCCATCGGGCGACCACGCGAACTCCGGAGTCTCCCAGTGCTCGAGAAGGACGTTTTGAGTACCGCCATCGACCTTCATGACCACGAGGTTTCCCTTGCCACGTATGAACGCCAGTCGGGTCCCGTCGGGAGAGAAGACCGCACCGTGTTCCTCGGCGGCCGAGCTTGTCAGGCGCCTGATGTCAAAGTCCAGCGCGTCGGCCCATTCCGTACCTTCGGGTCTTGGGCGCGCCAGGTAGAGATCGTCGTTGCCCTCATCGTCGGCGGAGAAGACCAGCGCCGAGCCGTCTGGCGACCAGGCGATATCGTGGTCTCGGAAGCTGTTCGCTGTGATCCGAACCGTGGGCGGCGGGGCGATCTCCTGGTCCTCCTTCGACCTCACGACCGCCACGTACACGTCACCGTGGGCGGTGAAGGCCGCCAGGGTCCCGTCGGGCGAGACCGCCAGCTCACCCGCGCTGTCGCGAGCCGATCCGCGCTCGACCGTGTTGCGCTGCCGGCCGGCCGGAACGTCGATGTGGACGCGTTTGGGCGTGCCCCCGCCAAGCGTCACGGTCCAGATGCCGTTTTCGAACTCGTAGGCGATGACCGAGCCGTCGGCCGAGGCACGAGGCGCACGGACATCGGAGCCGTCATGGTTCGTCAGCTGCGTCGCCTGACCAGTGACGGTCTCGAGGGAGAACACGTTCTTGCGCCCGGCGCGGGCCGACAGGAACGCGACCGTGTGTGGACCGATCCAGCTCGGGCAGTCGTCATCACCGTCAAAGTGGGTCAGCTGGACATAGTCACCGTCCGCGGTTCTGAGCCAGAGATCCCGGTTGGCGGCCCCGCGGTAGCCCCGTCTCGTCCACTTGGTGGCTCCGCGAACGAAGACCAGCGCCGTGCCCTGTGGGCTGTACGCGGCGGCATCCTGTCCGAGGGCGGGCTGCAGGAGGGCCGGAGTGCCGCCGTCCACGGGGACCGTGTAGAGCGCCGACATCCAGCGTATGGCCTCGTCGCGCCGGGAGGTGAAGACGACAGACCGGCAGTCGGGCGTGAAGTCAACCGGCACATCATCCGTCGAAGCGAAGGTCAGCCTGAGGGGCGGTCTGCTTGCATCGCTGGGCATGACGAAGACGTCGAGGCTGCCGTAGCGATCTGAGGCGAAGGCAATCCAGCGTCCGTCGCGGGACCAGACTGGGAAGCGTTCGGCGTCCGGATGGAGGGTCAGGGGGTGTGCAGTGCCGCCGGTCGTCGGGACCTTCCAGAGATCCCCTTGCCAGGAGAACACCAGCATGCTCCCGTCCGGGGATGGTGCGGGATGGCGCGGGAACGGTGCTTCGACCGCCACCGCCAGGTGGGAGCCGAGAAAAGACAGCAGGCACACCAGAAGCGACAGACGACGCATGACCAACCTCCTCACCCGAGAGTGGGTATCCCATCATACGGGGGATCGGACTCGAGGTTGTAGGCGGTGAGGGTCGGTACCTCTCGCTGTGGCGTTGCGCAAGGGGTCAGGGGAACCCCGGGTGGCCGTCAGCGCTGTCGGGCCTGGTCTACGTGCGGGAAGGACGGGAACCTGGTATTCTTCCGGCTCGAGGAACGAAGCGCTCGCCCCCGCGCACGGCCTGCCTGCGGCTCAGCCCTTCCTTCCGCGAAGAAACCGGAGGTACTTCCATGAGAGTCCGTCCATTCTGCGCAGCCCTGGCCACAGGGTTGCTGCTCACAACGATGTCCGTCGCGCAGACGCCTCCTCCTGCTCAGACATCGGGAACCGAGGCTGCTCAAGCGGCGGCCGACGTTAACCCGGTCGTGATGAAGGTCAATGGGGATCCGATCTATGCGTCGGACATCCAGTTCACTGCGCACGCCCTGCAGCTGCAGGCACAGCGCGCGGGCCACAAGATGACCCCGGACCAAATCACGCAGTTTGCGACCGAGCAGGTTGTGGATCAGAAGCTCCTCGCGCAGGAGGCCCGGCGTGAAAAGGTACAGGTCGACGAGAAGCAGCTCGAGCAGAAGCTGCAGCAGATCGAGAAACGCGTCGGCGGACACGATCAGTTCGTCGCGCTTCTTAAACAGAGCGGTACGACCCTGAAGCGATACCAGCAGACGGCCCATGACCAGGAGCTCATCAGCGAGTTCAAACAGTCAAGAATCATGCCGAAGGTGAGCGTGACCGACGCCGAGGTGAAGAAGTTCTACGACGACAACCCAAAGTACTTCGAGAAGCCGGAGGAGGTGCGAGCTCAGCACATCCTGATCAAGGTACCGCCGCACGCCACCGAGGCCCAGAAGAAAGAGGCCAAAGCCAAGGCCGAGGCCGCCAGACAGCGAGCTCTCAAGGGTGAGGACTTCTCGGCCCTGGCGAAAGAGCTTTCAGAAGGCCCGAGCGCATCCAGGGGGGGCGAGCTTGGTTTCTTCGACAGGAACACCATGGTGAAGCCGTTCGCCGATGCCGCCTTCGCCCTCAAGGTGGGTGAGATCTCGCCGGTCGTCGAGACCCAGTTCGGGTACCACGTCATCAAGGTCGAGGAGCACCGGCCTCCGCACAAGCAGGCGCTGGATGAGGTCAAGCTTCCGATTCGGAATTACCTGACGCAGGAGAAGGTCAACGAGCAGCTGAAAGAGCTCGTGACCAAGCTCAAGAGCTCCGCCAAGATCGAACCGCTCGAGCCGCCTCAGGCTGCGGCGTCCCACGTTCCGTCAGCCAAGGACAACGAGAAGAAAGGCCCGCACGGCTCCTGAGCGCCGGATACCAGTGCGCGCGTACGGCACGTCCCGTCCGGGTATCGAAAAGCCCCGCATGCGCGGGGCTTTTCTGTGAGCATTCGTTGTCTTCTACCAGCGGTCGTCGTAGGAGGCCGATGACCGCGGGGGACGCGCCTCGCGTGGATGGGCCTCGTTGACCCGCAGGGGACGGCCGCCAACCGCGGACCCGTCAAGGGCTCGCTGGGCAGCCTCGGCCTCGTCGGTGCTGGCCATTTCTACGAAACCAAAGCCTCGGGACCTGCCGGTGTCGCGGTCGCGAATCACGACGGCACTCTCGACTGCACCGTACTCGCTGAACGTCTGCTCGAGCTCGGCATCGGTCATGTTGTACGGCAGGTTACCCACAAACAACTTCTTCTCCACAGACTCTCTCCTCTGTCCCGCAACCTCGAGCCCACGACCTGTCCGAGCCCGGCCCCATGCCGGAGGCTCGTGGCGTGCCTCGTCCCGGTTGCCGCTGTCATTGATCCCGGACTTGCCACACGGGGGAAGCCCGCCGGGACATTAGCACAGTTGTCAAGGGGACACAACGCTTGCGGCTACGGCCGATTGCATGGGGGAACCGGCCGTGCTCTGGAGCTCTGTGTAGGGTCTGTGATCACTCCTCGGCCATGAAAGGGTAGGCGAAATGCGTCGGAGGGACGAATGTTTCCTTGATCGACCTCTGCGAGGTCCAGCGGATCAGGTTGAGGTAAGAGCCGGCCTTGTCGTTGGTCCCGGAGGCGCGCGATCCGCCGAAGGGCTGCTGAGCCACCACGGCGCCTGTGGGCTTGTCGTTGACGTAGAAGTTCCCGGCGGCGTGGCGCAGGCGGGCTGCCATGTGGACGATCGCGCTGCGGTCTTCGGCGAAGACTGCCCCGGTCAGGGCGTAGGGGCTGGTGCTATCGCACAGGTCGAGGGCGTCGTCCAGAGATGCGTCGTCGTAGACGTACACCGTGAGGACCGGTCCGAAGATCTCCTCCTCCATCAGTTTGAAGTGGGGGTTGGAGGTCTGGACCACCGTCGGCTGGATGAAGTAGCCGGTGGTGGCGTCGGCCTTGCCGCCGCACAGGATGTCCGCCTCGCTCGAAGCCTTGGCGAACTCGATGTACGACATGATGGTGTCGTAAGCAGGACGGTCGATGACCGCGTTCATGAAGTTCCTGAAGTCCAGAGGCGAGCCCATTTTGATTTCGGCCACTTGGTCCAGCAGCTGCTCCTTGACTGCGGGCCAGATCGACTTTGGGATGTAGGCGCGGGATGCCGCCGAGCACTTTTGGCCCTGGTACTCGAACGCACCGCGAACGAGGGCTGTTGCCAGTCCCGCCACTCCCGCGGAGGGGTGGGCGAACACGAAGTCCTTGCCGCCGGTTTCCCCGACGATCCTGGGGTAGGTCTTGTAACGCTGGATGTTGCCGCCGATCGTCTGCCACATCGACTGGAAGGTGGAGGTGGAGCCGGTGAAGTGGATCCCCGCGAGCTCCGGGCTGGCCAGCACCGGATCGCCGACCTGACTGCCGCGGCCGGGAACGAAGTTGATCACGCCGTCGGGCAGGCCGGCGGACTGCAGCAACCTCATGATCTGGTAGGCCGTGAAGACCGCAGAGGAAGCGGGCTTCCACAGCGACACGTTGCCCATCATGGCCGGGGCAGTCGGGAGGTTGCCGGCGATCGAGGCGAAGTTGAAGGGTGTGACCGCGAAGATGAAGCCCTCCAGGGCGCGGTACTCGACGAAGTTCCAGATCCCCTTGGTGCTCTTCGGCTGCTGCTCTAGCAGGAACCGCATGTAGAGTGGATTGAACCGCCAGAAGTCGATCAGCTCGCAGGCCGAGTCGATTTCGGCCTGGAACGCCGTCTTCGACTGATTGAGCATGCAGGCCGCATTCAAGGTGTCGCGCCACGGTCCCGAGAGGAGTTCGGCGGCCTTCAGAAAGACTGCCGCGCGAGCCTCCCAGCCGATCTCGGACCACTCGCGCCAGGCGGTACGGGCGGCCTCGATCGCCATCGTAATCTCGTCCGGCCCAGCCTGGTGATAGGTTGCGAGGACGTGGCCGTGGTCGTGCGGGCAGACCGCCTGTGCGGTTCGGCCGGTCCCGATCTCCCGGCCACCGATGACGAGGGGGATCTCGACCTCCTGCGACAACATCCCTTGCATCTTCGCCTTCAGAGAGGTCTTCTCCGCTGAACCGGGCCCGTACTCGCGAATCGGCTCGTTGGCGGGAGCAGGGACAGGTACGATTCCGTTCGCCATGGTGCACCTCCTGATCTTGCATTCGTGGGGCGCCGGCCGAGATCAGCCCGCGCGCGGGCATGGTAACCCCTTGCCATTGGGTTGGCAAACCCGCTTCCTGTTATGCTCGCGCCGACCGACGAGCTTGGAGGTGACGGCATGAGCCAGGGGTTCATCTACCTTGACTACAACTCCACGACGCCGGTGGATCCGCGCGTTGCCGAGGCCATGAGACCGTACCTCTCCGGGTTTTTCGGCAACCCGTCGTCAATGCATCGAGCCGGCCGCGAGGCCCGTGCTGCGGTCGAGCGTGCGCGTGCGCAGGTGGCCCGGTGCCTGCGGTGCGAGGCCGACGAGGTCGTCTTCACCTCCGGCGGCTCGGAGTCGAACAACTTCGCTATCAGGGGCGTCGTGGAGGCCGTTGGCGGTGGGCACGTCGTGGTCTCGGCGGTGGAGCACCCCGCGGTCCTGGAGGTCGTGCGGGCTCTCGAGCGGTCTGGGCGGATCGCGCTCACGGTCGTCGGGGTGGACAACTCGGGGAAGGTCGAACCGGCAGACGTGGAACGCGCGATCCGCCCCGATACGGTGCTGGTCTCGGTCATGCTCGCCAACAACGAGGTGGGGACAATCCAACCGGTGGCAGAGATTGCGGGCCTGTGCCGCCGGCGCGGCGTGCTCATCCACACCGATGCGGCCCAAGCCGTGGGCAAGATCGAGGTTGATGTCGGACGGCTTGGGGTGGATCTGCTCACCGTGGCAGGCCACAAGCTGTACGCACCCAAAGGCATCGGAGCCCTATTCATCCGCCACGGTGTCCACCTGGAGCCGCTGATCCGCGGAGCAGGTCACGAGATGGGGCTGCGAGCCGGAACCGAGAACGTGCTCGAGCAGGTTGGCCTCGGTGCCGCCTGCGAGATCGCACAGCGGGAGGTGGGGCGGGAGGGGCCCAGGTTGGCCGCCCTTCGGGACACGTTGTACACGCGGCTTGAAGAAGGCCTCGGAGATATTGTTGTCCACGGTGACCCCGAGCGTGGGCTTCCCAACACGCTGAGCGTGGCGATCGAGGGCGTGGATGCCGGTCTGCTCTTGACCCGCCTCGAGGAGCAGGTCGCGGCATCAGCCGGTGCGGCCTGTCATGCAGAGTCGGTCGAACCTTCGCACGTCCTGGCGGCCATGAGCGTACCGACGGAGTCGTCGCTCGCCACCGTCCGCTTTTCGGTTGGCCGTTTCACGACCGAGGACGAGATCGAGGAGGCTGCACGTCGAGTGGTACAGGTGGCTGCCGGCCTCCGTGGCGAGCGGGGAACGGATCCGTCCGCAGCCACGGGGGAAGTCGTGCGGCTGACTCGCTATACGCACGGCCTGGGGTGTGCCTGCAAGCTCGAGCCGAGGGTACTCGAGGAGATCCTAAAGGAGCTCCCTCGCTCGTCACGTCGCGAAGTGCTGGTTGGCGCGGAGACCAGTGACGACGCCTGCGCCTGGCGTCTGGAAGATGGCACCGTGTTGGTCCAGACGCTGGACTTCTTCACACCGGTCGTCGATTCGCCCCGGCAGTTTGGCGCGATCGCCGCAGCCAACGCCTTGTCCGACGTCTATGCGATGGGCGCACAGCCGCTCTTCGCCCTCAACATCGTTGGCTTTCCGATCGCAGTTCTGGGCCAAGAGGTGCTGCGCGAGATTCTGGAAGGTGCTTTGGAGGTGGCAGGCGAGGCCGACATCCCGGTCCTGGGCGGCCACACGGTCGAGGACACGGAGCCCAAGTTCGGCTGGGTGGTGACCGGGACGGTCGAGGAGGCCGACCTGTGGCGCAACGCCGGCGCTCGACCCGGGGATCTGCTGGTCCTGACCAAACCGATCGGAACCGGGATCTGGGCGACGGCGGCAAAGCACGGCCGTGCGCCGGCGGAGGGCTGGTCACAGGCATGTGTGCTGATGCGTCAGCTGAACCGGGACGCCGCGAGACTTCTCCGCGACGCGAGGCCAAGTGCGGTCACCGACATAACAGGTTTCGGCTTGGTGGGTCACCTGCACGAGCTGCTGTCCGCGTCGAGAGTCGACGGGGAGTTGGTTGCAGCGGCGGTTCCCGTGATCGGGGGCACTCGGGCCCTGGTGGCATCGGGTGAGGTGCCCGGCGGCACGAGGGCCAATCTCGAGCATGCGCGTGCGTGGTGCCGCTGGGCGACAGGGTTGACGGAAACCGATCGACTGGTGCTCTGCGATGCGCAGACCTCGGGCGGCCTTCTGGCTGCGGTAGGGGAGCGCCGCGCCGATGAACTGATCGACGAGCTCGTCGGCGCCGGCCTCGACGCCGCGGTCATAGGTCGGGTGACAGAAGCAGGCGAGGGTCACATCGATGTCTCGGCGGAGCGGCACAGCCCCAAGCCGTAGCAGGTGGCGAGCGGAGGATTCGGCCTAGACTCCGAGCGCGGCGGCGGCCGCCTCGACGTCCTCGGGACGAACGTAGATCACGCAACCGTAGCCCCCACAGCCGCCGGCAACGCCGTTCGAGGCGAATATGTTGACGTGGGCATCGGCAAAGGCGTGGTGAACGGCCGCCAGAGCGCCGAGGTGGTCCTCCCCCTGGATGAGGAACGCCTGCTGGGGGTCATGGAGCGAGATGCCCGTGGCCTCGGCCGCACGCAGGAGTGTGTTATCGTCCTCCGGGAACAGCATCAGCTGCGAGGTTCCGGGGCCGATCGGGACGGCGCTGAAGGCGAGCAGGTTGACGCCATTGTCGGCAAGCTCCCTCAAGATCCGGCATCCCTCACCCGGGCGGTCCTTGACCGCCGTGTGGTAGTAGCGCACGAGGCTGACCTGACTGCGCATGGACACCCTCCGATCACCTGCTTCGGCCCAGAGTATCACGAAGAGCACGGCGATGTAGCCGTCCTGGAAATGAGAGTCGGGAGCCCAGGCTCCCGACTCTCGGTCGGCTCACAGGTTTGCTGTCCGGTCAGCGCCCGGCCAGGCAAAGGTGTCCTACTGCCTGCGGCGCAGCACCTCGAGCGCGGCGAACACAATCAGCCCCACCAGGAGGGCGGCGCCCAGCGGCGTAGTGGCCGGGATCCCCTCTCCTCCTGGAGGACCACCGGTTCCGAGGGTGGTCGTGACCGTCTGATTATCGACCGTTGCCGAGACCGTGCCGCCGGTGAACGTCGGCCCCGCGGTGTACTGCGTGGTGGATGTCCCGGTCGAGGTCGAGCCGGTCGGCGGGGCGACGGTGCCGCCGGTGCTGCCGTAGGCGACGGGAAGCCCGTCGGGTACGCTGCAGGACCCGGAGATGTCGAAGCCATCCGAGTTGCGGGTCAAATCCGAGGTGATCTGGGAGACCTGGGCCGAGGTCAGGGTGTTCGGGTTGGCCGCGATGCTCAGGATCAGCCACGGATCCGCATCCAGCGTACCCTCCATCGTGTCGCAAAGGGCGCCGGCATCGTTGGGACCCGCGTTGCAGCCCCACCAGTTGTTCTCGGCCGTCACCGTCGGCGAGGTGCTGCCGAATCCGAGCGTGTTGCTGAAGATCCGGTTGCAGGACGCGTTGACGACCGAGGCGTCGTCAGGATATCCGGCCCCGATACCGATCTGAATGCCGATGCTGTTGGTGTAGGTGTTGTTGGTGGTGATGGTGGCCTGCGTTCCCGCCCCGAAGTACGTAGAGACCGCGATCCCTGCCGAGTCGAGAGCGTCCGCGGTCAGGTAGCCCCGATTCTCGGTTGTCCGGTTGTTGGTCAGCGTTGCGTGGGCGCCGCCACCGACCTCGATCCCGTAGTTGAGGCCGTTGAACGCGCCGAGGCCGATAAACGTGCTGTTCTGGACGACGCCGTTGGTGAC
>JAJDNH010000146.1 GCA_022340775.1 Acidobacteriota bacterium | reverse complement strand
CGTCTCCCTTCGCACTGAGACAGGTTCTTCTGGAGGATACGACCAAGGGTCGAGACGGTTGCCGCTCGCTCCGATAGCGGTTGTGAGGTGGGCCCCTTGACCGGCCAATCTGGGGACCTTTGACATCCCCGCCAGCGACTGCGCCACCCGGGCTCGCGTCATCTCCTCGCCGCTACCGTCGTGGGATCGTTGGTGTGGTTGTCGATCACGGAGCCGTAGGCGATGATTCCGGCGCCAGCCTCGACGTCGACGCGGGCGTACCCGGATGTGATGTCACTCCGCCCGGCAAGCTCCTTGAACGGCGTCAGGGTGTTTATCGTGGCGCCCGCCGCCACCACCCAGGTGGTATTCGCGAGCTCGCTCCCGTCCGCGTCGAACAGCGTGACCCGCACGGTCGCCGGTTCGGTGCCGGTGTTGGCCAGCCCGATGTTGGTGCGGAACGCACTGTTCTGGTGGAGACCCAGGATCCACCAGGGCACACCGACCCCCGCGGTTGCCTCCTCTGGGATCCCGCCCAGGAACTGCCCGAGCGTTCCGTCCGCGCCCGCGTTGTAGGTGCGGGAGGTGGCCAGGATCTCGGCATCGGCGACGATCTCGAGCGTGCCGGTGCCGGTCGCCCCGAGGGCGGCGACCACGTCGCCCAGGAGGACCTGCTGCCTCGGTGCAAGGTTGACCGACATGCTGACGGTTCCGGTCTCGAGGTGGAACCGGACCTGTGCCGTGGCGGTGGTCGAGGAGAGGTTCAGGAGGGCGAGGTCGGTCCGCCACACGCTCTGCTTGACCCCGGTCCCGTGCGCGGCTGCGGCGATCCACTGGCTGGTCGAGCCGTTCGGTCGGTGCATCGGGATTGTGGTCGGGTCGTTCGTACCGGCATCGATGACCGAGCCGTAGACCACCACCTGCCGGCCGAACAGCACTTTGACAATGGCGTAGCCGGAGCCGATGTCGGACCGGCCTCCCCGGTCGCGGAACGGGCGGTTGACCTGGACGGTCTGCTCGGGGGGAACGGTCTGGTCGAAAGAGACGACCTCCACCCCGTTCCCGTCGTAGAGGGTGATCCGCACCACGGCCGGCCGCCTCCAGCCGTTGAGGATGCCGATGTTCGAGCGGCCGCTGGCGTCCTCGCGCAGCTGCATGAGGACGACCGAGTCGCCGGTTCCCAGCCCGCAGGTGCCGCACTCGCCGTCGAGCGCCTGCCCAAACGTGCCCGTCGGATCCACGCTGTAGGTCCGTGAGCTGACCGACAGCTCCTCCGACGAGAAGACGCGCAACGGTGCCGTGCCGGAGGTGCCGAGCATGACGAGAATGTCGTCAAGGGTTCTGGCCTCCCCGGTCCCGAGCGAGAGCTCGAGATCGTGTGGACCGTCGGCGGCGTAGGCGCGCACCCGTACCTTGTTGGCGAGCGGCGAACGGTTGAGGAGATTGACGTCGGTCCGCCATGCACTGAGACCGACGCCGTGGTTGTGGGCAACGACGGGGATCCAGGTCTCGGTCGATGCCGAGCCGGCCGGCTCTTCGGTGATGCCCACCGACGCCCACAGGTCGCCCTGGGGCCAGCTTGGGATGACAGGAAGATCGTCGAAGTTCTGGATCACGGAGTCCTTGTTGACCATGACGGCGAAGACGACGCCCTCGGAGTTCCAGAGGCCGACGGCCTGCTGTCCCGGCCCCTGACCGGTATGACCGTAGACCTCGTCGTCGCTCGCCGGGTCGGTAAACCAGCCCATGGTATGCCCCGAGAGCTCGCCCAAGGTGGTGAACATCTTCTTGTGGAACCAGCCGCGGCCGTAGCCGATCTCCTCGCCGGCCGGAAACGGGTAGGCCAGCATGTTGTGGAGCGTCTGTTGGCTCAGGAGGCCGCCGGCATCGGGGGTGTCGAAGAGCTGCGACAGCAGCTTTGCAAGGTCGGGGGTCGCCATCACCATGGTGCCGGCGGCGAAGGCGTTCTCGGCGCCGAACGTGTATGGATCACCCTCGTTCAAGCCGTCGTAAACCGGCTCGCCGGGGAAGCGCTCGCTCTCCAGGGAGTGACCCATGCGCACCCGGCCCACACCGATCGGCCGGAACACGCTCTCCTGTACCCACTCTGGAAAGCTCACGCCGGTCACGTGCTCGGCCAACAGCTCGAGCAGCATGTACCCGAAGTTGCAGTAGGCCCAGCGGGTGCCGGGGTCGAACTGCATCGGCTGGCCGGCCATGAACGTAGCGATCTCGTCGCGGGTGGGAGGCTGCTCGGTGCCGAGCGTGTCCGCGATGAGCCAGTCCTTGAAGATCAGCGGATCGATGCCGCCGTCGTACTTGTCCCAACCGACGGTGTGCGTGAGCAGGTTGTCGAGCGTCACGTCCTCGAGCCGTGGGTCTTCGGTGCCGCCCGGCGGCGGCGCCAGACCCAGCGTCGCGGCGACGGGCGTGTCATAGGAAAGCAGGCCTCGTTCGATCAGCTGGTGGATGGCGACGCTGGTAATCATCTTCGACACGCTGCCGATCCTGAAGGTCGCGGTCGGCTCGGTCGGCGTCACGTCGGGCTCGCCCCATGTGTAACCGTGGGCGAACACCAGGCGTCCTTCCTTGGTCAGCGCGGCCGTCGCGCGGGAGATGGCATGGGCCTGCATCTTCCCCTGCATCATGGTGTCGATGCCGGCCAACTCCGGGACCGGCACGCCGGTCACCGTGAAGACCCGCCGGTCGGCCGCCGCCGGGATGATCCGGTTGACGATGACCCCGAGGATCCCGCGCTCCTGCTGGGAAGCAAGGGTTTGCGAGACGTCGTACCGCGCATGGGTGGCGACGACCAGCTTCAGCCCGGGGACGCAGAAGATGAACTGGCCGCCGTACCCCCAGGCGGTGTAGGCATCGTAACCGATCCCGACCGGGATCCACCAGAGCAGGCCGTAGTTGCGCTGGGCAAGCGGTGCGAACGGGCCGATGTTGATCACCGCCGCGTTGGTCGAGATGTTGGTCCACCAGCGGGACACGATCTGCTTGCCGTTGAACGAGCCGCCGTTGACGAACAGCACGCCGAGCTTGGCGAGATCTTCGGTGCTGAGCCAGAGGCCGCGGCCGCCGTTGGTGCAGCCGCCGATGGACTCCCACGAGCGGTCGGTGATGCCGAGGGGCCCGAACAGGTACTCGTCGGCAAACTCGAGGGTGCTCATGCCGGTGGCCTGGGTGATCACCACCGAGAGCAGGTGCGCCGCGGCCGTATCGTCGTTCCAGGAGGCGCCCGGAGTCGCCGCGAGCGGCCGGCTCAGGAGGTAGCCCACCGGATCCGAGCTCGCGAGCCAGGGCTCCACGTCGGTGCTCTCGTTCCACTGCAACCCGGAGATCATCATGAGCAGGTGAAACAGCTTGATCTCGCGCTTCGCCGGATCGCTCGGGACCAGAGCGGGAGGCAGGTAGTCGACCAGCCGGGCGGAGAAAACGCCCTCCTTGATGAAGCCATGATCGATGGCGATGCCGAGCAGGATCGAGGTGACGCTCTTGGTCACGGAGCGGGACTGGTGCAGCGTCGCCGGCGTACCGCTCCAGTGGCCCTCGCCGATCACCGCGCCGTCGCGCACGACGACCATGCCGCGCATGTAGCTAAGCTGCTGCGCCGCGTTGAGGGCCGCGGAGAGTGCGTTCGCATCGACCTGGTGGTCCGCCGCCGAGGCCCGCGGCAGCGGCTCCGAGGCTCGCACCGTGGGAGCCGCCAGCAGGCCCGCCGCGAGCAGGAGGCTCAGCAACACAGCCGAGGCCCCGGCAACCCGGTTCTCACCGTCCCGACCCCCCCAACCCATCAGGTGCGTCCTAGTCGGCCCCCTCTCCAGCGAGTTGGCAGGCGACCGAGGCGTCGGGGCTCGCAACCGCCGGATGCCTGCGGCACCTTGCTCCGGCTTCCTGCGACAAACCCGCTCGAGCTTTGCAACATGATCAGTCTCTTGACCATACGTGAACGGGTCGAGGAAGTTGCGGAGGGACACCAGGAGCGTTCCAGGTCGTTCCTCTTGCGGTGAGCGTCGGGGTCAGCGCGGCCGCTCGATGCTGAGGGTGACGATCTTGTCGTGAAGGTGGGTGCGGTTGACCCCGAGGATGCGGGCGGCGACGGTGACGTTCCATCCGGTGCGCTCGAGGACGCGCTCGATGTGTTCCCGCTCGGCACGACGCCGGACCTCGGCCAGGCTGTCCGGCGATCCGGGCGCCGGAGGGCCGCTCTGCGCCATCGACGTCAGCTGCGACGGCAGCTGCTCCGGGCCGACGGGGTCGTCGCCGAGCACCGCCAGCCGTTCACACACGTTCCTGAGCTCGCGCACGTTGCCGGGCCAGGAGTATGACTCGAGAAGTCGCATCGCCGTTTCCTCGATCTTCGGGCGTGCGCAGCAGTGCCGCTCGCACGCTCGGCCCAGGAAGTGGTCGAGCAGCAGAGGGATGTCCTCGGTGCGCTCGGACAGCCTGGGGACCTCGATCACCAGTGAGGCGAGCCGGTAGTAGAGGTCCTTGCGGAAGGCGCCTTCCGAAACCGCGCGCTCCAGGTCGCGGTTGGTGGCCGCGAGCACCCGTACGCTGACCGTCCGGTCGTGGCTCGATCCGACGCGCCGCACCTTGCCGTCCTCGAGCACTCTCAGCAGCCGCGTCTGCAGCGCCGGCTCCATCTCTCCGATCTCGTCCAGGAACAGGGTGCCACCGTCCGCACCCTCGAAGAGGCCGGGCCGATCGGTCCTGGCGTCGGTGAAGGCTCCGCGGACGTGGCCGAAAAGCTCGCTCTCGATGAGGTGGGCCGGCAAGGCGGCGCAGTTGACTGCGACCAGCGGCCGATCGCGCCGCGGACCGAGCTCGTGAATGGCCCGCGCCACGAGCTCCTTGCCGGTGCCGCTGGCTCCACAGATCGTGACCGTCATCTCGCTCGCCGCGACCCGCGCGACCAGCTCGCGAAGACGCTCGATGGCGGGCGACACGCCGAGAATCCGATGGTTGGCGTGGAGCTCGCGGCTCAGCCGCTGGACCTGGCGCTGCAGCGCGCTGTGCTCGAGCGTCGAGCGGACGGTGTGGAGCAGCCGCTCCCCGGAGATCGGCTTCTCCATGAAGTCGTGAACGCCGCTCTGTACCGCCTCGACCGCCTCCGCGACCGTGGCCTCGCCGGAGATCACAACCGTCGGCGGCAGCAGCTTCCGGGCCTGGAGCTCACGCACCACGTCGACACCGCTGATCCCCGGTAGACGGATGTCGAGCAGCATCAGGTCCGGCGGTTCCGCCTCGTGGTCGGCAACCAGCTCGAGCGCCTGTTCCCCGGATGCGGTTGCGGTCACCTCGAAACCTTCGCGCTCCAGCTGGAGCTGAAGAGATGCTCGGGCTGTCGGGTCGTCCTCGACCACCAGGATTCGGCTCATTCAACCTCACTGTTGCACGGGAGAACCGGCAGCACAAGACTGAACGTTGTCCCCTGCTCGGAGGTCTCGAACAGCCGAAGGTCTCCTCCGTGGTCGAGTGCGATCTTGTGCGCGATGGCAAGACCCAGGCCCATGCCGTCACTGCGCTCTTTCCGGCTGACGTACGGCTGGAAGAGCCGGTCGACGACGTCGGCCGGCAGGCCGGGGCCAGAGTCTGCGACATCGACTCGAACCCACTGGCCCTCGGTCGAGACTGCCAGGCCGAGGGTGCCACCGGCCCCGCCCATGGCCCGCGCCGCGTTGTCCGCCAGGTTGGTGAGCAGGTGCTCGAGCAGGTCGCGATCGACCATCGCACGTGCCGGGCGGGCAAGGTCCATCGCCAGGTGGAGGCCGGGCCACGCCGACGAGAACACCTCCTCGAAGTGCTGCACGATACCGGCCACATCATCCGCGACCAGCCGCGGCTCGGGCAGCCTTCCGAGACGGGCAAAGCTGCGCGTCCAGCGCCCCAGCCGGTCGAGCTGGGTGTCGATGTTCGAAGCGCAGGCCAGCGCGTCGCCCGGATCGGATGTACCTCCGAGCAGCTCGTGGAGCCGGCTCAGCTCCAGGCGGGCTGCGTTGAGGGGACCACTCAGCTGATGGCTGATGCGCCTGGTGGTGTCCTGCCACTGCTCGAGGGTGCGCATCGCCTCGAGACGCTTTCGTTGGCGTCCGACCAGGCGCGACGTGGACTCGACCATCCGTGCGACCCTCCCCAGGCCGTCTCGTCCCCGCACCGGAACCTCGAGGTCGACCCCGCCTCCGGAGAGAGCCTGCAAAGCATCCTGAATCGAGCTCAGGCGCCGGTGCTCCCGCGCCTGCCCGAGAACCTGAGTCGTGGAGCCGGCAACCACTACCAGCCCGAGGACCGCAAGCAATACGGCCTGATAGCGGGAGACGATCCGGCTTCGGCTGTGCTCGAGCACGCGCAGGTTGTTGAGGACCCGGTGGATCTCTTCATAGCGCCGCCGGTACAGGCCGTCGTTCCCGGGAGACGCTGTATCGAGACGCTTCTGGTCCGCCATCGACTTTTCCAACAGGCTCATGACCTGGGGCTGGACGCCGAGCCGAAACCACGCCGCCGACAGCTCCCTCTCGACCACCACCACCAATATCGTGGCGGCCAGCACCATCACGATCACCGGGGCCAGGACTCTGGTGATACTCACCCTCCACCTCCCGTCTCCAGCTTGACCGTCCACTCGCGCCGTAAGATCGCCCTGCGCACGATCGAGGTCGCCACTACCAGGTTGACAACCGCGGATGAGCTACGCCCCTCCGGCTGGTTTGGTCCGTTGCGTGCAGAACCGGTTTCCTCGCCCGATTGCGTCACCCACCGCCGTGCCGCTTCGACCTCGGACTGCGAGAACGGCACGAACGTCACGACGAGCTTCACCACCGCCGAGCCCTCCGCTGCCAGGCCGCGGCCACTCAGCACGGGAAAGGCGGCCGAGCTCCACCAGCTGGCGAGGTCGTCCTTCGAGGCGAGTTTGAGGTGGGTCACATGTCCGTCGAACGCCACCACGTCGACCAGGTAGACCTCGTCCCACAGCTCCCACCTGATGTCGACCCGGGCCGCCCCGCGCGCTGCTGCCTCCCGTTCGCGATGCACGGAGGCCTGAATCACGAAGCCGTTGGTCAGACCGCTGTCGAGGTTCCGAGTGACCTCCGGTGCGTCCAGCATCCCTGCCAGATGCCGAACCATGACGACGCCGGTGGCCGAATCGACCACAACCCGGGGCTCGGCCGCCTGCACGACAAGCGGCATCAAGACGACGGCGAAGACTGCCGCTTTCATCGGACCGTCTCCGTCCGGCTACGGTAGATGAGCGCAAACCTGGCGACACCCCACCGGTTTCTGAGCACCAGTCCCGTCGACAGGTCGAGCCGGCGCCACTGGATGTCAGGGAACCCCTCATCCAGCCAGCTCTGGCCGAAGAGACCGGAAAGCGTGGTCTGCCATCGCAGGTCGTTGAGCCGAGTGGACCCGGTCGGTCTCCAAATGGACCGCTGATACCCGACTTCGGCGCGGACCGTGGCCGCGTCAAAATGGAGCTCGGTCGGGTCGATGTATCGGCCCTCATAGAAGTAGCGGCCCGTCTGGTCCCCCCGGTACAGGCTGACCCCCCCGCCCCACCAGATCGACTGGCGGGGATCGAAGGGGTGGTACCAGGTGCCGGCCAGCTCGAACGACATGACCCGGCCGGAGGTGTTGACGCTCCCAGGATCGAAAGGCGAGCCCGACCGTGGGAGATCTCGATCCCTGAAGTGGACCGCGGCCGTGAGCAGGTGGCCGTCGCTCGGAAACAGGGGATCGTCTCGCGAGTCGATCCGCCACTCGAGAGTCGCGTCGAGACGCCGCGTACGACGGGTGTCACCCAGCTCGTTCAGGTCAGGTACCAGGTAGGCTACAGCGTCCTCGTTCTGCTGGTAGCCGTCGACCAGGAGGCGAAGCGAGTGGTTGCCCCTGATCGGGATGCCCGCCTCGAACGTGTACCACTTCCGCTGGCCGTTGCTGCTCATCGCCAGCCGTGCGCTGGAGAAGGCGCCGGTCCCGAACAGGTCGTACTGGGTATAGCCGAGCTCGAAGGCGGTCGGGTTGTCGCTGAGCGAGCCCGTCGGGTAGCGCGCCTGGATCGCCGCCCACCCGATGCCGGCCGCCCCCACCGGCTGGCGGACGCCGGTGCTGAGGACCTTGAGCGAGTCGCAGCTGCCCTCGGGGCAGCTGGACTCGTCCAGCAGGTCGTCGAGATCCAGGCTGGAGAGCACCCACCCGCCGTGCGATGCGGCCGCCAGCAGGTCGACACCGTAGAAGAACCGCGCGGTCTCGACGACCCTGATCACCAGGACGTAGGTTCCGCGCTCGGAGCCGCGCTCCAGCCGGAAGTCGACGTCGATCACGACCGGAAGGCGGCGGATCCGGCGCATCGCGAGGCGGAGACCGTCCTCCGAGTAGCTGTGACCCGGCGCGAGGAGCGACTCGGCCCGCACCACCCTCGCCGAGGCAAGGCTCGCCCCCTCGACCCGGATCGACTCGATCCTGAACGTGGGCGTGTCGGCGGCCGCGGCACCGGCGGCCGCCAGTCCCACCACCAGCACCCAGATCAACCCAAGGCTCCTCATCAACATGTTCTTCATGAACCGGATCATCTCATCTCCCCTTTTCGATCGGGAGCCGCCGTCATTGGCTGCATCCGGCAAAGGGAGATGGCAACGACCGTGCCAGCCCGGGCCGCACGGCCCGGCTTTGATGTTGAGCGTTGCAAGATATTGTTATCATGAAACTTACGAGTTCACGTCAGCGATCTTACCGGAGTGTACTTGAGGAAACTGGCCGTCTGGAAATCGAGACAGTGTCGGACATTTCCGACGATCCCGAGAGCCATACCCATGCTCGTACATTCGGGCACGACACGCTCAGGCCATAGCGGTCCGCCCTAGAAGACCGGCTGAAACAACATGGCCTGGAGCTGAGCCAGCGGCCGACCCAGAGACGATGGAATGAGAGACACCTTGCTCGGGGCGGACTGAAGGTAGGGCCGAACGTCGAACCCGATCTTCTCCTTCGCCACGTCCAACACCACCTGACCCCAGGAAATCAGGGCGCCTGTCCGGCCATCGCAGAGAGTGAGAGACTGATTGTGATCCGAGACAATTAGAAAACGCGCCCCGGGCGATATGAAGCGGATGCTCGCCCAGCCGGGAAACACGACGTCCGCGGTTCGGGTCACGGTGCCTGCAGAAAGGTCGGCCTGGAACACGCTGATACCGCCCGACGTCGGGTCCTCACCGTAGCCGGCATACTCAGTGTAGATGCGCACCGTTGTGCGGTTTACAAACTGAAGGCGGCTCGGGGCGTAGGCTATGAGCCCCGGAAACTGGCTGAGAGGGATCGTCGCCACAGCGGCACCAGTGTTGTTGTCAAAGCAGGTCAGCTTCTCTCCATTTAGGGCGGCGGTCCGCGAGCCGTTCGCGGATAGAGCGAGGCGTGGACAACCCGATCGGAACACAACGCCGGAGGCCGACCTGCGAACATGCCCGCCGGCGAGGTCGGCGACCACCAACCTCATCGGCCACGGTCCCATGCCGTGCTCGAACTCTCCCCAGCCAGGCCAGGGCAGCCACCACATCTCAGGTTCAACCCAGACCGCAACGGTCTCGGCGGGATTGACCGCCAGCTCAAAGAGAGGTGGCGGGCTCACGAGCCCCTCGTACGAGCACGTGTAGCCCACACGAGCTGCGGAGCCGCTTCCCACGTTGGTCAGGTACAGGGGTTGCCAGGTTTCGCGACCTAGGACCATTCCACCGGCCAACACCCACCCCCCTGGTTCTCCGACCTCGATCTGCACCGGGTCAAGAACCAAGGCCGGGCCCGAGAACGCCACCTGCCACCCTACGACCAGAAACACGGCCAGCGCCGTCACGCACGAGGCAAACACCGCACGAGATCTCCTCGTTGAACAAGGCTGGAG
>JAJDNH010000142.1 GCA_022340775.1 Acidobacteriota bacterium | reverse complement strand
GAGCACCAGATGCACCAGGAGTGGTTCCGGATCGGCCGGAGGGCGGCTCGTCGAGTCTCCCGAGCACTCGCGTCCGGCCGCCGGATCGTGTGTGTGGGCACGACGACGGTACGCGCGCTCGAATCAGCCCTTGCAGGCGGCAGGGGCCATCTGCAGGGGGGCGAGGCATGGAGCCGTCTCTTCATTACGCCCGGTCACCAGTTTCGGGGCGTCGGGGCGCTTCTCACCAACTTCCACCTCCCGCGATCGACGTTGCTGATGCTGGTGAGCGCCTTGGCGGGCCGGGCCCCGATCCTCAGAGCATATCGGGAGGCAGTTGACCACCGATACCGCTTCTTCTCCTATGGCGACGCGATGCTCATCGTTTGACGCGAAGGCTATCTGCCCATCGCCTCGAGACGCCGAATTCTCTCCTCCATCGGGGGATGGGTCGCGAACAAGCGCATGCCGCGACCGAACGGGTTGGCGATCATCATGTGTGCCGTGGTTGGCTTGGCCGTGCGCATCGGGATCCGTTGCGTGTAGGCGCTGAGCTTGCGAAGGGCCGAGGCGAGGCCGTAAGGCGACCCGGCGATGCGGGCACCGCCCTCATCGGCCGCGAACTCTCGCGAGCGTGAAACGGCCAGCTGGATGAGCACTGCAGCAATCGGGGCTACGATCAAGAAGAAGAGCCCGCCGAGCCCTCCGCCGCGGTTGTCCCGTCCCCCATAGCCACCGAACATCAGCGCCCACCCGGCGAGCCGAGCGAGCACCGTGATGGCGCCGGCAAGGGTTGCGGCCACCGACATGGTCAGAATGTCGTGATGCTTGACGTGAGCCAACTCGTGCGCCAGCACACCCTTGATCTCCTCATGATCCAGCGACTGCACCAACCCCTGAGTTACCGCCACAGCTGCGTGGCTCGGGCCGCGACCGGTTGCGAAGGCGTTCGGCTGAGCTTCGGGGATCAGGTAAACACGTGGCATCGGCAGTCCCGCCGAGGCGGTCAGCTCGTGAAGGATCGAGTACAGCTGCGGTGCCTCCGACTCGGAAACCGGCTGTGCGTGATGGGCAGCTAGAGCGATTTTGTCGGAGAAGAACCAGCTAGCGAAGTTGAGGCCGGCTGCGAGCAACAGCGCAATCTCGAGCCCGATCGTCCCGCTGATCGCCTCTCCGGCCCAGAGGAGTATTCCGGTTAGTACGCCGAGCAGGAGAACGGTCTTGATGGCATTCATGGAGTGACCTCCCGTACGAGTCGTTCCTCCCTAGGTAGTCAACGAGTTGAAGGGACGGGGTGTTTCAACCGGCACCGGCAAGAGCGGTGATGATGAGAACTACTGCGACCACCAGAATCAGCACACCAACACCTGCCAGCATCAGCTCGACGGGTGTGTAGCGCGCCTTGCCGCGGCGTGGTTTGGACCTTGGTTTTCCGGTGCGAAGCCGCTTGTGAGCCATCCGAGCTGCCTCCAATACTCACGGTCACAGGCCCCCGTGCATTCTAACCCGAACTACTCATCAGGCAGGACGGACATTCCGGCGCGGTTCACCAAAGCGACGAGGACCGCCAGATTGGCATTGCCGAAAGATGCTGAGTGAACGAACCGAGTCGGGTTGGAGGTAGGCGGCCGGGCCCGAATCCCCGCATTCGGGCCGGCCTTCATCGGTAGGTTCAGTAGTGGTGATATAAAAGGATAGGTTCTTGAGGTGAGAGACGGCTTGGTAGCCGCCCCGGCAAGGTGGGAGCCCATCCGGTCCGCGCAGAGAGGTTCATGGCCTCGCTGAGATGAAAACGGGGAAGACGGACCATCTGGAACATCACGCTTATAACCCATGCAACTCTGGTGCCGGGTTTTGTCCCGTGGAATATCACTTGTTCAACCTCCGTATGGCACGCTAGGATGTCAGAGTGGCCGATTCCGAGAACAAGGAGGTCGACATGAACGAGGGAGTGGAACGTGCTCGCGAGCACAGGAACATTCTCGAGCGGCTCACGGCGAGAATTCCTGGGCTGCGGGGCTATCTAGAGCGTGAGACCAGGCGAGAGGTCGACAAGATGGAACGGGACTGGATCGCCGGCCGCCTCGACCGCGCTCGTCAATCACTCCAGGGCCACGTCCGCGACTGGACACGTGCGGGGAACCTGGCCAACCTTGATCTGGCCGCGAGTCTGGACAAGCTCCTAGACAGGTTCGCCAACCGGGTCCGCCACGCGGACTATGGCTACACCGGGTTCTTTGACGCCGCGAAGATCTATGAGGCCGAGCTGGACCGTTTGTACGAGTTTGATCTCGGCGTCATCGACACGGTCGAGGATGTTGCGGCGCGCATCGAAGCACTGCCGGGGACGGCCTCCGAGCCTGCTCTGCGCAGCCTCCTCGAGGCGACGGAGGAGGCCGATCGGGCCTTCGACGAGCGGGCGACCATCTTCGAAGATGTGACGCAGAAGGGAGGCCGCTAATGGCACAGACGCTTGAGGTGATCGAGCACTTCGACCCGAGTGGAGAAGAGATGGTCTACCGCTTCCCGCCCGAGGGGAGCGCCGAAATCAAGCTCGGCGCCCAGCTGGTGGTCCATGAGGCTCAGGAGGCGGTGCTGTACCGGGACGGTCGTGCTCTCGATGTCTTCGGACCCGGACGGCACACGCTGGTCACACAGAACGTCCCGCTCTTGACCAAGGTGTTGGCACTGCCGTTCGGTGGGACCAGCCCGTTCCGCGTCGCTGTGGTCTTCGTCAACAAGCGCACCTTTCTCGACCAGAAATGGGGCACGCGTGAGCCCGTGGTATTCAGAGACAGCGAGCTCGGAATGGTGCGACTGAGGGCATTCGGCAACTACGCATACCGAGTCGCCGACACCCAACTGTTCGTGAATGCGGTCGTAGGCTCCCAGGGAGTCTTCGAGACCGATCGTCTGAAGGACTTCTACCGGGACGTCATCGTGTCCCGCCTCAACGACCTGCTGGGCGAGACCTTGAAGACCATCTTCGATCTGCCCCGCTTCTACGACGAGATCGGAGCGGCTGCCAAGGCGAGGCTTGCCGAAGACTTCGCCAAGTACGGTGTCGATCTCACGGACTTCTATGTCAACTCCATCACTCCACCGGATGAGGTCCAGCAGAAGATCGACGAGCGCGCCGCAATGGGGGCGATCGGCGACATGGGGACCTACATGCAGTTCAAGGCCGCGCAGGCGGTCGAAGAGGCTGCGCAGGCCACCGGTGGTGAGGGAGGTGCGGCCGGCGCGGGCATGGGTCTAGGCTTGGGCGCCGGTTTCGGTGCCATGATGCCGGGGATGATCTCGCAGGCCATGCAGAATGCGCAGCAGGGTGGGGGAGGAGGCGCCGCCGCAACGCCGAGTGCGGGAGCCGCGGCGGCCGGGGCCCAGGCGGCGGCAGGGTTCTGTCCGGAGTGCGGCAAGCCTATCCCCGCCAGCGCCAGGTTCTGCCCCAGTTGCGGTCACAAGCTCGGCGGGGCAGCGTGTGTCAAATGCGGCGAGGCGATCCCCGAGGGTGCGGCCTTCTGTCCCAACTGCGGAGCCAAGCAGGAGGGCTGATAGGTGCAGGTCTCCTGCACGCAGTGCGGCGCCTTGGTCGAGGTTGCAGCGGATGCGCTGCTTGTCGAGTGCCGTTTCTGCTCGAGCGCTTTGGTCGTTGACGGCGAAGGAGTCCTGTTCCGTGAAGCGATGCGGCCTACCGTTAAGACGGAGGATGTCCCCTCGCACCTGCGCAGGTTCCTCGCCGGCGACCAGACCGTGTCGGGCCTCGACCGGGAAGCGAAGCTCGGACCGCCGGAGTTGATTTTCTTCCCGTTCTGGGCGTTCACGGTCGGGGAGGGCGACGAGGAGAGGACCGAGCTCATGCCGGCAGCTCCCTCGAGCCTCCAGGGTTTGCACGGGCTTCGGCTGCCGCCCGGAGACACTTTCCCCGTATCCGGACAGATGCAGGAGCTCGCCCCGGTTCTCGAACCGGAGGTGCCGGCCGCCACGGCTCGCGAGTGGCTGCGGCAACGGACCGGACCGAATCTGAAGGTGCGGCGGACCGTGCTCTACCACCTGCCACTCTACCGGGTCAGCTACTCGTGGCGGGGCCGTTCCTACCACGTGGGCGTGGACGCCGTGAGCGGCCGTGTCTTCCCGGCGGACTACCCGGCCAAGGCTGAGGCTCCATTCGTTCTCGTGGCCGTACTTGCTGTACTTGTGTTCGGAGCTGAGGGGATCATCGTCAGCAGTCTGTTCGCCAAGATCGTGCTTTACCTGGTCTCGGCGGTGCCCCTGATCGGCGTCGCCTGGCTGGTGAGTCGCAAGGTATGAGCACACCACCACCTCTTCCACCGAGTCCGGAGAGCGGCAGAAAGCGGGTATCGGTACGGGTATTGCGGGGTTTGACGTGCCCCTCATGTGGTGGGACCCTCGACATCCGGGAGGGCGCGACCACGCTGTCCTGCAAGTACTGCGAGACACCCCTTGCGGTTGTCGGCGAGCGTGGGGTGTTGCGCCTGATGGTTCTTGACAGGCTTGCCCAAGATGCAGCCAGCGAGGTCGTCCGCCGGTGGTTCCGAAGTGGTATCCGCAAGGCACCAGCCCTGCGCCGCGAAGCGAAGTTCGAGGAGGCCTTTCTCGCCTGGTTCCCCTTCGTCCGACTCCGCTTCGACCTTGTCGGGTGGATCCTCGGAGTCAACGTTCGACGCGAGAAGCGTGGCAACCGCTGGGTCGAGGTCGAGCGTCCAGTCGAGCTGGAGATCGAACGTCCCGTCGACCGCACCTACCCGGCCGCAGAGATGTCGGAGTTTGGCGTTCACACGGTGAACCTCGCTGGCGACGAGCTTGTCCCCCTTGATGAGGAGACCCTCAGGCAGCGCGGAATGCTTTTTCGCCCCAATCTTGCCCCGGCAGAGGTGGCGCGCAAGCTGGCCGAAAAATCGTTGGCGGAGATCGAGCGGGCCAGTTCCCCGGATCGGACGACGTTTTCCTGGCTCGCGACCGTCCGGCGCCGCACGACCGTGGTGCTCTACCCTCTGTGGGTCTTTCGCTACAGCTTCCGTGGGCGTACCTACCAGGCTCTGGTTGATGCCCAGGATGGCAGCCTGGCGTACGGCAAGGCACCAGGGAATCACCTCTACCGGGCGGCCAGCCTGGTCGCCGCGACCGGCGCCGCCTGCTTCATAGGCAGCAGCCTGCTGCAGCATCTCGATTGGGTGCTGCGGGGTCACAACTCCCTGGTTGCACTCGGGGCCGTGGCGCTCGCTGTCGCGGGACTCGTTCGCTGGGGCTATCGGCAGTTCCGACACGGCGGGATCATCGAGGAAGGATCCGGGCGCGCCGAGGACGAACGCGGCCAGGAGCTCCCACAGGCCTTGAGGTCGGCTCTGGAGCGGCTGCAATGACCGTTCGCTTGATCCCGTTGGATTGCCCGAGTTGCGGTTCGGCCATGCGCAGCCGTGACGGCGATACGCTGTTTCTTTGCGAGCACTGCGGGGGTGGGGCAGTCCTCGGGCAGGAGGCATTGGAGCAGGTGGAGTCCACGGCCCTCCTGCCCACTCCCGGACGGCGGGCCGAGATCTGGCTTCCGGGGTGGATGATCGACGCCGAGGTGGAGGTAGCGGATCGCGTCCGTGCCGGTGGCCGCGGCGCCCCGGGCTGGAAAGGCCCGAAGACATTCGTCATTCCGGCCTTCAACCTGTCGCTGAGCGACACCATACGGCTCGCGCGAGCGCTCAGCGCAGCGGCCGGCGCCACTGGCCAGGTGCCTCATGAGCCCGTGACCGGCGGACGGCTGAAGCTGACGGACGCCCTGGCCCTCATCCGCCATCTCGTGGTCGGTGATGAGGCTCGCCGCACTGACCTCTTGGCATCGCTAAGAGTCGAGGTGGTGGAAGGCTCCCACCGACTCCTGGCGCTTCCCTTCACGAAGGCGAAGGGGCATCTGCAGTGCGCGGTCACCGGGACTGTCGTCTCCGCTTCGCAGGAGCCGTGAGCCGAGTCGGCGGAACCTTTTTCCCCTAAACGGGTCGAACTGGGCAGCTCGCGATCGCGGAGCGAGCCAAGGGAGGCCCGAACAATGAAACAGTCACGCTTCTTCGGATCGGTCATGGGCATAGGTCTTCTCCTCATTGGTGTGGCAGCATCGCTGTCGGCCGCCAAGGTGCCCGGTTTTGACGTCCAGGTTCTTGTCAAAGGCGTCCCGTTGGCGGAGTATCTGGCCCGCGGCACCACGTACATCGAGGCCCAGCGAGGCCGGGAGTACTCAATCCGTCTCAAGAACCGTACCGGTGCCAGGGTTGCAGTAGCACTGGCGGTCGACGGCCTCAACACCATCGATGCGCGCACGACCACCGCGGGCAGGGCGGCGAAGTGGATACTGGGGCCATACGAAACAGTCACGATTGATGGATGGCAGACCAGCACACGAGCGGCGCGCCGCTTCTTCTTCACCTCCGAGGAGAGGTCGTACGGTGCCTGGCTCGGTAAGACCGCCAACCTGGGTGTGATCGAGGCCGTGGTATTCCGTGAGCGGGCTCCACGTCCCATCGTCAGGCACTGGCACGAGCGGTGCCGAAGGTCGTCGGAGGAATCGGCCCAAGGCGAGGCTGCCCCGCGACCGACCGGGCGGAATCAGCCCAGAAGCGAAAGCGCGGGCACCGTTCTCGGGCACTCGACCGAGAAACAAGCTCTGTCTGACGAGCTCGCGGCGACCGGGATCGGACGCCGCACGAGTAATCCGGTTCGTCGGGTCGAGTTTCATGCGGAGTCAACCCCGATGGCCCACGTACGTCTGCGCTACGAGTACCGTGACCAGCTCGTCAAGCTCGGGGTGCTGCCGGATCCCGACCGGCTGTCAGATCTCGCCCGCCGAGAGAGCTCTCGTGGCTTCACAGATATGGCGTTTGCCCCTGATCCATTCGCACGGCGTTGACCTCCGTCTTGGGCTGTCGCGTACTCCGGGGCGTGTCCGGTAGTCGCAGTGAGCGCGAACCTGGCACGAAGGTTGCTAGCTACTTTGACGGGAGGCCAGACAGGCCATGACCTTGATGTCTGAGTCGAGCACGGACGGTACCTGCCAGAGACAGGTACCGTCCGCTATTGAGGACGGTCCGGCCTCGCTGAGCTACACTTGGCAAGGGCAAGCCTCATTGGGGAGTAAGTGTCGGATGATGCCCGGGTCCGAAGTGAATGATCGGGGAACACCGGCCGTTGCGGGATCCGTTACTCAATCGTGGAGAGGAGTAACACCATGAGACGAGCACTGTACGTTGTTGCGGCCGTGGCGCTGGCGATGGCGGGGACGGGCCAGGCGGTGACGGCGCACGCGGATCTTTCGCGGGTCGCCGCAGGACGCGTCCGGTTCGTCGAGGGTACCGGCGGCGAAATGACTTTCGAGGGGAAGACTGTGGTGCCCGACCTGGATTTCTTGGTACTGGTCGGAGCGGCATTTCGGACCAACCAGAGCCGGTTGGAACTGCAGACGCTCAACGGTGACCTGTTCTGGTTTGACCACAACACGGACTTCCACTTCGAGGCATCGGACCCAGCAGGTGACGAGACGACCCTGTTCCTGGGCAAGGGATCGTTCGTGGTGCGGACAGAGGCTCCTTTTGCGCTGATCACGGGCGCAGGTTCCGTGCTACTGCCTGCGCGTGGAACCTACTCGGTCTCGAAAAGCGAGTTCGGCAAAGAGAAGCTCATTGTTGGGGCAGTCTCAGGCCCGGCACCGACCGTCATCAAGCAGTCCACGCTGTTCAGCAAGATCTCAATCGGGAAGAAGGTGAACCAGGATCTGATCGGCTGGATGCATCAGCGCGAGAAGAACTGGGAGCGCACGCTGGGGAGGGCCAACCTGTTCTCCAACGTTGACATGATGCCCCCGATGCTGGCCTACACAGATGACGCCGGCAAGGTGAAGTGGCGTCGCGTGGCGACGGTGCGCCCGCTCTCGTGGGCGGTAGGCCTGGTACGCGACAACCTCTTCATGTGGGGACCTCCCGCATTCCGCTTCGGGTATCTTCGGGCGACCGGCCTGCTGCCGACCGCGTTCATGGGGTGGAGCGACTTCGAGACCAACCTGTGGTTCATGACCAACTGGTACAACTCCCTGCGCTGGGCATGGGATGTTCCCCACGGCTGGCACGCAGAGTGGTACTGGGACCCGCTCGGAGGCTTCGGACCACAGTTCTCACTGGCTGGCTACTTCTGGGGACCCGCTTTCGGCTGTGGCGGTCACTACCGTTACTGGAGCTGGCCTGACGAACCCGGCTTGTGGTTCCCCCCGATTTGGGCCGGGTACAACGTGCCTCGGCCGGTGATGCGAGGCAGAATCGCGACCGGCATGAGCCGACCGGTCGTGGTCCGGCTCGCAGATCATGCGCGAGTGCGAGACAGGTTGCGTACCGATCCGGGCCTGAGGTCGATCCGGCAGGCAGAACGCCTGAACGTGAGGCCGGTGGACATACGGCGAGCCCGGGTCCGGCGTAGCATGCGTCCCGTGTACTTCCCGCGCTGGAACCGCCGAGGCACCAGCCCGGTGTACACAACCTCCCAGAGCACCAGCTCTTCACAGACAGGCCGGAGGGTGGGCGGTGTGGCGCGACCATCGCCGGGGGGAGGTCGGTCGGTGCGTCCCGGCGCCCGGTAGGGACCACTGGTTTGCCTTCTCTAAAGCGGGGCAAGCTCAGGCCAAGTGGGATCGGAGACGGTCCGCGAGAGCCGTGTGGCGCTGGCGCTCCGTAGCGTTCCGGACCGCGCGGCTCAGGGCGCGGCGGCTGCCGACGATGACCACCAACCTCTTGCCGCGAGTGATCGCTGTATACAACAGGTTCCTCTGCAGCATGATGTGATGCTGGTGGTGGAGGAGGATGACGACAGCCGGGTACTCGGAGCCCTGAGACTTGTGAATCGTACAAGCATAGGCGGGTACCAGGTCGTCAAGGCCCTCTGACGGAATCCCCACGGGGCGGCCGTCGAAGTGAGCCAGCACCGAGCGCTGCTCCACGTCGATCGAAAACAGAGTGCCAAGGTCTCCGTTGAAGAGGTCGAGCTCGTAGTTGTTGCGAACCTGCATCACCTTGTCGCCGGTCCGAAACAGCCTACTTCCGACCTTGAGCTCCGGGCCGCTGGGATTGAGGACCTGCCGCAGGCGCTCGTTCAGGGCTGCGACACCGAGCACTCCGCGGTGCATTGGGGACAGCACCTGGATCTCGCGCAGCGGGTCGATGCTGAACCTGTCAGGGATCCGTCCCGTCACCAGCTCGATGACCGTTTCCAATGCGGCCGCGGGATCATCGCGCGCGACGAAGTAGAAGTCCGTCAGCTCGGAATCCTCTTTCAGAACCGGCATCTCGCCGTGGTTGACGCGGTGCGCGTTGACGACGATCAGGCTCTGCTGTGCCTGTCGGAAGATCTTCTCGAGGCGCATGACCGGCATCGTGTGCGATGAGATGAGATCGCGGAGCACGTTCCCTGGTCCCACCGACGGGAGCTGATCGGCGTCACCAACCAGTACCAGGCGGCATTTCCCCGGAACCGCTTCGAGCAGCGAGTAGGCGAGCTCGATATCCAGCATCGACGCCTCATCGAGCACCAGCAGATCGCATTCCAGCGGGTTTTCTCGGCAACGGGAGAACGAGTGGCTTGCCGGCGCGTACTCGAGAAGGCGGTGGATGGTACGAGCGGGCAGCCCGGTTGCCTCCTTGAGCCTCTTGGCGGCCCGGCCGGTCGGCGCTGCGAGCTCAATCTGCAGTCCCTTCATTCCGAAGATCCTGGTGAGCCCTCGGATCAGGGTCGTCTTGCCGGTCCCAGGTCCACCGGTGATCACGATCAGCTTCTCGGCCAATCCAGCGGCCAAGGCTCGCCTCTGGTCACTCGAAAGGCGAAGCCGGGCATCTCGTTCGTACCAGGCGAGCGCTCGTCCGATGTCCACCTCGGCGGCAGCAGGTTCGGTCGTGGCCAACTCCTGCAGGCGGACAGCGACCCCGGCCTCGGCGTCGTGGAGTCTCGGCAAGAACACCCGGACCGTATCCTCCTCGCTTTCCAGCCGTACGCGGCCCTGGTTCCCGAGCTCCTCGAGAGCCGGCGACAGGCGTGTACCATCGACCTCCAGTAAAGCCGATGCGTCGTACAGCAAGCGGTCCTGTGGCAAGAAGACGTGGCCTTCGGCTGTTGCCTCCTGGAGGACGTAGAGGAGCCCGGCCCTGGCGCGCTCGGGAGAGTCCTGAGGAATGCCGAGCTCGCGCGCGACACGGTCCGCGGTACGGAACCCGACGCCGATGATCTCGTCGGCGAGGCGGTAGGGATTCTCGCGCACGACACTGAGGGCCGCAGGGCCATAGCGGCTGTGGACCTTGGCAGCGACAGACGCCGATATGCCGTGCCCATGGAGGAAGACCATGATCTCCTGAACGCTACGGCTCGCCCTCCACCCATCCCGGATCTTGCTTGCCGTCGCAGGGCCGATGCCCGACACCTCGGTCAGGCGCGCCGGCTGACCCTCCAGGACGTCCAGGGTCCCGACCCCGAAGTGGTCTACGAGGCGCTTCGCCATCACCGGACCGACCCCGCGGAACCTCCCCGAGGCGAGGAACCTCCGGATCCCCTCGCTGGTTGTCGGATGAATGTGAAGAAAGCTGGAAACGGCGAGCTGCTCGCCGTACCGATCATGGTATGCCCATCTCCCGTTCAACCTCACCTGGTCGTTTGGCTGCAGGCCAAAGAGAGTCCCAACCGCGGTCACCGATCGCTTGTCTTCGGTCTCGATCCGCACCGCTGCCCAGCCGGTCGAGTCGTTGAAGAACAGGACTCGGCGAACCACACCTTCAATCACAACGGTGTCCGGCGCCTCAGGTTGTGGCCCCTCACGAAACAGGCTTTCGTTGTCCATGTCGGAATTGTACGTTCTCACCCTCGGGTAGTCGGGGGGCTTAGCCGCGGTCCAGCTCTGCGGCAGGCGGTATCCTGTTGCACAGCCACTCGGACAGAGCGGTGATTGTGAGAGAGGGGTTCACTCCGAGGTTCGCGCCGATCATCGATCCGTCCATCACGTAGACCCCAGGATGCCCGAAGAGCTCGCCGTTGGCATCGATCACGCCCCGTCCCGGGTCGGCGGCCATGGCGCAGCCGCCAAGGATGTGCGCCGTGGTCGAGGTGTCGAGGAGCACTTCGTTCAGCGTGCTCTGGGGAAGGGCGTCCAGCTCCCGTCCCATCTCCCGCGCAACCTCATTCGCCAGTGGGATGTAGGACGGAATGCCCGGCTGGCCGGGATCAGGGCGGGACGTGAGCGTCCGAGCAAAAGGCCACAGGAGCTGGCGGCGGCGTATCAGACGGGTGTGATTGTCCACCGTCTGCATGACCAGCAGGACGGTTGAACGCTCGGCCTTTCCCCACGGCTTGCTCACTCTCAGGAAGTCGACCGGATGCCGGGCCACGTTGCCCAGCCACCGCAGCTGCCGCGGTACGCCGGCTCCGCCGTCGGTCAGGAGGGTGCCGAGAAGCAGCATGACGTCCGATCCTTTGGGGAAGCGAACGGGCTCCATGTGGGTGACGTCGTCCATCTCGGCCTTGGAGGCGATGGCGATCCCCTGCCAGAGGTCGTGGTTGTTCCTCGATGTGATGCCGAGCAGCGCCTCGGAGTTGGTGCGCACGTAGTTTCCAAGCTGCTTGGAGATGTTCGGCAAGGTCCCGCGTTCGCGGCAGGTCATCAGGAGCGGAACGGTGCCGAGCACGCCCCCAGCAACGACAACCTTGCGTGCGGTCACGACGCCTCGATCGGGAAAGAGTCTTCGCGTGGAGCGCCGCCAACGAAGTCTGTAGCCACCACCGGGCAGCTCCTCGATGAGCTCCACCTTGCGCTCCGGGAGGACCCTGACGCCAGCACGTTCAGCAAGGTAGAGGTAGTTCTTGTCCAGCGTGTTCTTGGCGCCATCACGGCAACCGACCATACAGGCGCCGCAGAACGTGCATCCGGTACGCGGCGGTCCCTGGCCGTCGAAGTAAGGATCCGGGACTTCCTGCCCAGGCTCTCCGAAGAAGACACCTACGGGTGTGTGCTGGAAGGTATGTGCACGTTGCCGACGTTCGGCGGCTCGTCTCAGGGCCTCGTCTGCCGGGCCGAGGCTGGGAGACCGGGTCGTGCCGAGCATCCGCCGCGCCTCGGCGAAGAACCGAGGCATCGTGCGCCTCCAGTCCGCCAGATCTCGCCACATCGGGTCGTCCCACACCACCTCGGGAGGCTCGTAGTGGGTGTTGGCGTAAAGTAGGCTGCCACCGCCGACGCCGACGCCGTGAAGGACCAGGACCTCGCGCAGGAGATTGAGCGCCCAAGTCCCGTAGCAGCTCACCCAGGGAAACCAGAACTGCCGCGAGATCCTCCAGTTGCTGGCCGGAAAATCTCCGGGGCGCCATCGTTTTCCCTTCTCCAAGACGAGGACGCGGTACCCCTTCTCGCGCAGCCTGAGGGCGGCAACAGACCCCCCGAATCCGGAACCGACAATTGCCACATCGGTATCGAAGTCGTGCGATGGAGTGGGAGCTGGTGCGGCCATCGTTCACCTCACGGCTGACGTCGCCCGAGTGTAGCACTCATTTCCCAAGAATTGCCGCAGCGCGCCATCTGATGCCGCGCCGTGGCGGGAACCCCAGCTACGGGTATACTAGGCCCATGAAGGGAGTGCCAATCGCACTCGCAGCCATCCTGGGTGCAGGGTTGATGGCCCCGCTAGCCTCTGCCAGCGAGCCACGAACCGAGGTTCAGGTGGCGCAGGCCGACGGCACACCGGTTGTCTGGGAGAGATGGGTGAGCCGGCACGCTCCGGTTGTGCTCCTCGTCTGGGCCTCCTGGGCGCCGCGTGCCGCCGACGCGTTGACGAAGATTGATGAACTGCGAGCCGCGTGCCGCGCCCACGGGTTGCAGCTGACCGTGGTGGATGTTCAGGAGCCTCGGGGCGACGCACAGGCGGTGCTCTCGAGCGCCGCGGCCGGGTGGCTCCATGACCGCCACGGTTCGATCTTGAAGCGATACCGAGTGATCCGCGTTCCATCGCTGATCGTTTTGGACAAGGCGGGTGACGCGGTGGCCCGACTCGAAGCTACGCCCGCGGCCATCGCCGGATGGAACACGCATTGAGGTGGGCGTTGCCACTGCTGGGCGCAGTGGCGATCTTGTCCGTCGGTTGCGATGGCGTTGGGGGAGCGGCGACCAGGCCGCAGCCACCGGTCGAGGTGCAGCCCCTTCGCCTCACGACGTTGGTGGTCCGCACCACTGTGCAGCGCGGCGACACGATCGAGAGTCTCTGCCGGCGCTTGGCCGGAGACGATTGGGTGGCCTGGCGCGATGCACTGCTGCGAGAGATGGACCCGAAGGCCCTTCTCCCGGGAACGGTCGTCGATGCCAGGGAAGGCCCGGCCGGTCGGCTGGCCGAGCTGTCCTTTGAGCTCGACCTGAGAAGCACCGTTCGTGCGGTTGCGAAAGGCACCAGCATTGGCGTGCAGAGGTTCGACAAGCCCATCGTGAGCACGGTAGCCCGTGTGCAGGGCAACGTCTCCAGCTCACTTTTCGCCGCCGTCGAAGAAGCGGGTGAGAGCCCCGAGCTGGCCGTTCGCCTGGCAGAGATCTTCGAGTGGGACATCGACTTCTTTCGCGACCTCCGGCCCGGCGACAGCTTCGTGGTCATCGTCGACCGGCAGACTGTCGGTGGGGTCTTCTACCGGTACGGCACGATCTTCGCTGCTCGCTTCGTCAACGCTGGTAGGGTCCTCAACGCTCTCATCTATCCGGACGGCCGAGGACGGCTAGGCTACTACGATCTTCAGGGCCGGCCGTTGCGCAAGCAGTTCCTCAAGGCGCCGCTGAAGTTCTCCAGAATCACCTCGAGGTTCAGCCCTCGCCGCTTCCACCCCATCCTCAAGCGGCCGATGCCTCACTGGGGTGTAGACTATGGAGCACCGGTCGGAACCCCAGTCCGGGTGACGTGCGATGGCACCGTCCGGTTCGTGGGGCGCAAGGGCGGTGCGGGGAAAATGGTCAGCGTTCGTCACGCCAACGGGTACGAGACCAACTACCTCCACCTGAGCCGCTACGCCAAGCGGATACATCGTGGAGTACGGGTCGAGCAGGGGCAGGTGATAGGCTATGTCGGCCAGACCGGCTGGGCGACCGCGCCACACCTGGACTATCGTGTTCGCCTCAACGGGCACTGGATCAACCCGTTGAGGATCTCGTCGCCTGCCACCAAACCGATTGCTCAGCCTCGTCTGCGACGCTACCTGTCGTACGCGCTCGCCGGCCAGGCGCTGCTGGACGGGAAGGAGCCTCCGGATGGCGCAGCGGGCTGAGGTCGTCGCTCCCTGCCGAGTCGATTTGGGCGGTGGCACACTCGACATCTGGCCTCTTGGCGTTCTCCACCCCGGCTCGGTCACCGTCAATGCCGCGGTTCCGGTCAGGGTCCGACTGACCGTCGAGGACTCCGCCGCGCCCGAGGAGGTTCTCCTGCAGGCCTATGACGGTTCGCAGCAGCGGCTGACGCCGGACGATGCGCTGACCGACCTCACCGCGGCCGTGGCGTTCTGGTTCCGGCCGCAAGCCGGAGTAGTGGTGCGAGTCTTTGAGCAGCCCCCGATCGGCTCGGGGCTGGGGGGCTCGTCCACCTATGCGGTCGCGCTGGCTTGTGGGCTCATCGAGCTCGGGTCGGGGACACGAGACGATCGTGGCTTAGTCGACACCGTGCGGGATCTCGAAGCTCGGATCCTGGGCTCGCCCACCGGGACCCAGGACCACTGGGCGGCGCTCCTGGGCGGTGTGCTATCTCTGCATCTCGAACCCGGTAAGAGCCGCGTCGAACCCATCGCGGTCGACCCGGAATGGCTTGGGGAGCGTCTGACGGTCTTCTATACAGGCATCCGTCACCACTCAGGAATGGTGAACTGGCAGGTGGTTCGGAGGCGGCTCAACGGTGATCCGGCGACCCACAACGCTCTCGACGAAATCATGTGGGCGGCGCGGCAATGCCGGGAGGGTTTGCTCGAGTGCGATGAAGAGCGTGTCGCCGACGCGATTCGCGTCGAGTGGGCTGCCCGCCAACGCCTGGCGCCCGAGGTTTGCCCGGCGCAGCTTGGTCGCGTCGCCATGGGGGCCACCGGCGCCGGGGCTGCGGCCGTCAAGGCGTGCGGTGCGGGTGGCGGGGGATGCGTGCTGATCTGGCACGAGCCAGAGAGACGCGGCGCCATTGTTGAAGCTCTCCGGCCGCTGGCACCGGCTGGAGAGGTTCTGGCCACGGGGGTTGAGGCACAAGGCTGCGTCGTGACTGCAGGCGACGCAGCATAAGTGACGCATCCACAGAGGGGAGCGACAGATCTGGGCCAGGGCTCGTGGTAGGATGCCTGGCAACGGCGATGGGATCCGCCGAGAGAACTGCCTGACGGGGCTGATGATTCCTATAGCTTGCAAGCCGGGGCGAACTCGATGATCCAAAGCCGCACCTCATCCGATCTCATCACCCATTTCGACCGAGTGCTCGCGCTCCCGGACCCGCTTGCCGTCCGCTACGAGATCCAGCAAGAACGGCAGAAGCTCCTGCGTGGCAAGCTCAACGCCGTTGTGGTCGGTCGCTTCAAACGAGGAAAGTCAACCCTCCTCAATGCTCTCGTCGGAAGACCCATACTGCCGATGGGTGTGGTACCGGTGACTGCACTGGTCACGCTGCTGCGGCCCGGGGAGAGAGAGGCGGCCCATGTGGAGTTTGTCGACGGCCAGAGCCGAGAGATCCCACTGGAGCGTCTTGCGGAGTACGTCAGCGAAGCTGGGAATCCAGAGAACAGGAAAGGGATCGAGCGGGTTGTGGTTGAGCTGCCCGACCTGGCCAAACTGGGCTCGCTTGTTCTGGCTGACACCCCTGGCTCGGGGTCCGTGTTTCGACACAACACCGCGGCCCTGGAGAGATGGCTCGGCCACATTGACGCCGCCGTGTTCGTTGTCTCGACCGATCCACCGATGGGGGAGGGCGACTGCGAGCTCTTGGCCGAAGTAGCGGCGACCGCAGGGGACGTGCTCGTCGCTCTCAACAAGAGCGATCGTCTGCGCCCCGAAGAGCTGGAGGCCTCGCTTCTGTACACCCGAGATGCGGTCGAGCAGGCGCTGGGGACGACGGTCCAGATCGTTCCCTGCTCAGCTCGCCGTAGCCTCGAGGGAGAGATTCCCGATCCGGGTGTCGAGAAAGTGGCAAATTGGGTGCGGGCCCTTGCCGCCGGACGCGGACAGCAGGTGTTGGCCAGAGCGGTGGCACGCCGGACGGCGCGCGCTCTCGGTCGCGAGGCAACCCTGGTTGACGTGGAGCGCGCGGCGGCCAGAAGATCCGTGTCTCAGCTCGAAGAGGCCCTCGAAGATCTCGAGTCCGTTCGACGGGAGATGGGGGACCGAGTCCACGAAGTGGCTGCAGCGTTCGATTCCGGCTGCAAGAATCTGCTTAGTGAGTTCGACGATGCAGTCCGCCGTTGGCAAGAGCCGCTCGTCGAGGGTATCGGAAGCGAGCTTCGTCAAGCGTCCCTGAAGATCACGGAGTCTCGAGTCGGGATGCTCCGTTTCACGCAAGATCTCGAGGCTACGCGCGACGCCATTGTCACGAAGGCACTCGAGCCGTTCCAGAAGGAGCGCGAGGAGCGCGTCATCAAGGGGTTCTCCCAGCTGACCGAACGTGCGTTGCATCGAGTCAACGAGTTGGTGGACGGCGCCTTCGAACGCGCCGCCCGACGGTTCGGCGTCGAGATGAGGCGTTTCGACGTCTCGGAGGGGTTCGAGATGGCCTCGCGCCTCGAGTACCGGGTCGGGCTGCCGAAGGTGAACCTCGACTACATTATCGAGGGTTTTTTCCTCTTCTTCCCGCCGCCGCTCGGACGCCGGCTGGTGACCCGGCGGCATGAGCGTCAGCTGGCGGAGGCACTCGGGCGGCAGCTGGGGCTGATCCGCGGCGACCTCCAGGAGAGAGTTACGGAAAGTGCGTTTTCCTTCAAGGGCGAGCTGGGCCGTCGAATCGAGGACGCTCTCGAACAGCTCCGTTCAGCCGTCGAGCGCGGCAGGATCCTGACGTCACTGGATCGGGCCCAACTGGCGGAACGTCTCGCCGCCCTCGACGACCGCTCCCGACTCCTACAGGACGCGCTCGCCGCCTGCACGCGCCATGCGGCACCGGAGGTGTCCTCACTCGAGGGATCTCAGCCGTAGCGGTTCGCGACGTAGTCGTCGATGATCCCGATCAGGCCCGCAGCCAGCTCGTCGTAGTTGCCCTTCAGAGTGGTGAACGGCCGACCGTCGACGAACACCGGGCAGCGGGGCTCTTCGCCGGTGCCCGGGAGACTGATGCCGATGTTGGCGGCTTTTGACTCTCCGGGTCCGTTGACGATACAGCCCATGACGGCGAGCTTCAGCTCCTCTACGCCCAGATACCGCTCCCTCCATTCGGGCATCCTCTCCTTCACGTAGAGCTCGATTCGCTCTGCCAGCTCCTGGAACGTGGTGCTGGTCGTACGACCGCATCCAGGGCAGGCGGTCACGCTCGGAGCGAACGACCGCAGGCCCAGTGCTTGCAGAAGCTCGCAGGCTGCGTAGACCTCGTCGCGTCGGTCCCCGCCAGGCCGGGGGGTGAGGGAAATCCGGATCGTGTCTCCGATTCCTTCGGCGAGCAGCACGGCCATCGCCGATGACGACCACACCAACCCCTTCATGCCCATCCCAGCCTCGGTGAGCCCCAGGTGCAGAGGCTGCCTTGTGCGCTGGGCAAGCTCCCGGTAAACGGCGATGAGGTCGGTCGGGTTGGAGACCTTGCAGGAGATGATGATCGCGTCCTCCGCAAGCCCGCACTCGAGAGCCAGCTCCGTGGACTCGAGCGCGGACAGCACCATGCACTCGTTGATGATCTCCTCGGGTGTCCTGCCGAAATCCCGGTCAGTGTTCTCCTGCATCTTGCGCATGACCAGATCCTGGTTGAGAGAGCCCCCGTTGACCCCGATCCGGACCGGCTTGCCGTTGTCCCGGGCCACATTGCAGATGGTGGCGAAGTTCTCGTCGCGGCGTTCTCCGGCCCCTACGTTGCCAGGGTTGATGCGGTACTTGTCCAACGCTCGGGCGCACTCTGGATGACGTGTCAGGAGAACATGGCCGTTGTAGTGGAAGTCTCCGATCACGGGGGTGGAAAGGCCGGCGTCGCGCACCCGGCGTATGATCTCACCGACGGTCGCGGCGGCCTCTGGAGTGTTGACTGTGATGCGAACCATCTCAGAGCCCGCCTCTGCCAGCTCGATCACCTGTCGCGCGGTTTGATCGGCGTCCGCAGTGTCGGTATTCGTCATCGACTGCACGACGATCGGCGCGCCGCCGCCGACCCGCAGCTGGCCCACCCGAACGGCGATGGTCTCCGGTCTCATTGTCGTCGAGCTCATCTGTACAGCACCTCCGGCTGAAGCCCTCCCACGAGAGTCAACAGCGATAAGCTCCGTTCCATGCCGATCATAACCTCCGCGCGAGCTGCGATGTCTCGCTGGCTGGGGTGTACTACACTCGGCCTGTGATCCTCACAACACTGGTGGTAGCGGTCGCACTCGGGATTGCGGCGCAGGTTGTGTCCGAGCGGTTCCAGGTGCCGGCCATTCTGCTGCTGCTTGTGCTCGGCATCCTCTTCGGCCCTGCAGGGGTCGGCCTGTTTGCACCGGCCAGCCTCGGCGCGGTGCTGGAGGTGTTGATCCATCTCGGCGTTGCGATCATCCTCTTCGAAGGCGGGCTTTCGCTCGACCCCGACCGCCTGATGCAGGTCGGAGGACCGGTACGCAATCTCTTGACGATAGGGGTGTTCCTGACGGCGGTTGGAGCCACGTGGTTGGCCCACGCTCTGGTTGGCATGCCGTGGCCCGCGGCGGCGCTCTTCGGTGCCATCATGACGGTTACCGGACCGACCGTGATCGTTCCACTCCTGAGGCACATGATCGCGCCGCGCGCAGTCAAGACGATCCTGATGTCGGAAGGACTGATGATCGATCCGCTGGGTGCGGTGCTGGCCTACCTCGTGCTGCAGTGGATCGAGCGCGCAGGCGTGCCGGTGCGGGAGCTCGCGACCCAGGTTCTGGTGTTGGCGGGTACCGGCGTCGTTCTCGGGTTCGTAGCGGGCGTTGTGGCCAAGGTCGTGCTCCGGACCCGTGTTCTCGGAGGCGAGCTTCGCAACCTGACGGTGCTTGCGATCCTCTTGCTCGGATACCTGATTTCGGAGGCGCAGGCACCCCAGTCCGGGATCCTGGCTGCCGTCGTCATGGGGCTGACGGTATCGGCCTCCGAGCTGCCAGATCTCGTTTCACTTCGGACGTTCAAAGGGCAGATTACAACGCTAGTGATCTCCGGCCTCTTCATCCTGCTCGCTGGTCAGCTTGACGTCGCCGAGATGGTTCTGCTCGGCTGGCGTGGTCTCGCCGTGGTTGCTGGGTTGGTCTTCATCGTGCGGCCCGTGTCGATCGGCGTCTCTGTGTTGCCCTCAATGCTCCCGCCACGCGGTCGGGCCGTCCTCGCCATGACCGCACCCCGGGGAATCGTTGCTGCCGCGGTCGCTTCGCTCGCCGCGCACCAGCTCGCTCGGTCCGGGATTCCCGGGGCCGCTGCGCTCGAGGGGCTGGTCTACCTGACCATTCTCGGTACCGGCGCGTGGTCGACGCTGATGGCGGTGGTCCTGCCGCACCTGCTCGGGTTTGCGGCCGACCCGGCGCGCCGGCGGGCGGTGCTCGTCGGCGGGCACGCCTTGACCGAGCGGTTGGCGGAGATGCTCGAAAAGGAGGGCAGAACGACGATCGTGGTCGATGCGGCGGCATGGAGGCTCGATCGGGCCCGGAAGGTGGGCCTCCAGACTGTCCTCGGCGACGCCCGCGATGCGGTCACCTATGAGGATGCCGGGGTCGAGCGCGACACGCTGGTGATCGCCATGACTACGAACGATGAGCTCAACATCCTGGTAGCGGAGCTTGTTCACCAGGAATTCGGTGTCGAGCATCCGGTCGTCGTATTGCAGAGCCCGCCGGAGGAGTTTGGCCGCCGCTCGCGCGCCTGGATGGATCTCCTGGGTGGACGGGGGATCGACACTCCGCGGTGGATTCGGGCGGTCGAGTCGGGCGGCGCCCGGTTTGTCGAGCTCGGGCTCGCTGACGAGGAGTCACAAGCCGGCCTGCGGCAGGCCGAGCGCGCCTGTCCCGAGGATCTGGTCCGCATTGCCGCTCGCAGGGAAGGCGAGCTCTCTTTCGTCGTCAACAGCGATCGTTTCGAAGGCTGGGAGGCGGTGCTGCTTCTGGTCAACTCTGGGAAGGCGAGCGAACAGCTGCAGGCTGCTCTCAGCTCGGAAACGAGCCCGGTCGTGGAGATCATCGGGGAGGAGAAACCATGACTATGGCAGGCAGACAGGAGGTGCGGCTCGAGGTCGCGGACGGACCTCGCCGGTTGGAAGCCTGGGCACGACCGGTCGGGAGTGACCTGGTGGTCGTGGTCGGCGGAGGGGAGCTCCCGCATGTCGGATGTGTGGTGCTCACCCAGGCGCGGCGCTCGACGGCCGATCCGGGCCGCACCTCGGTGACCTCCTCGGTGCTGACGATTCCTCCACACAAGGAGGAACCCGTGGCGCGGGCCATCGCCGAGCGGCTGGCGCGTGCTCTGGAATGTGTCGTCGTGGTGACTGCCGGAGTTCACGAGGACGGGTTGGACACAGCTGGCGCAGATACCTACGTGCGCCTTGCTGCCACCCTCGGCGACAAGCTGGCACCGTTGATCGCCGCACAAGCGCCACCGGAGGCCCGGCCCCCGGTAAGCTCCGAGCCAGGGGTTGTGTGAGGAGCGCCACGCAGTCCTTGGCACTGCTCGTCTGCAGGTGGCTGCGAAGCGTTCCCGAGTGGGTACAATGCTCGGTTAGATGACGGGAGTTCTGTTCTACCTGGCGGTGCTGGTCGCCGGACTGGGCGGATATGCGGGCCTGGCTCGTTTGGGAATCCGTGATCGCAACGCCTGGGCTTATGGCAGGGTTGCCGGCCTTGTCGCAATCGCCCTGCCCGCATGGTGGAGCGGAGCGGTTGGGTTCTCCGGCTGGCGTTGGCTCGGCGGCGGCCTACTGATCCTTGGCGGGGCACTGGGCGCAATAACGCTCTATCGACGAAGAGGCGCCTGGAGGGAAATCCTGGTCGCGGAAGCGGTCTTCCTGGTCGGTTTTGCCGGCGTGCTCCTGCTGCGTCTCGACCATCCAGAGATTCGGGGAACCGAGAAGCCGATGGACCTCGGCATCCTGGCGACGCTGCTGCGCGCACGCAGCTTCCCACCTCCGGACATGTGGCTGGCCGGCGCCAGCCTGCCGTACTACTACTGGGGCGCTCTGTTGTGGACCGTTCCCCTGGCTCTCAGCCACGTGCCGCTCGAAATCGGCTACAACTTGATAGTGGCCCTGCTAGGCGGTTTGGTCGCAGCAGCGGCCTGGTCTCTGGCATCGCAGCTAGCCAACAGTCGCGGCGCCCCGTGGCTGGCCGCCTTCTTTGCCGTGTTCGCCGGCACGCCGGACGGGCTGCGCCAGATTCTCGCCGGTAGATCCATGCTCGGGCTCGACTTCTGGGCCTCCTCGCGCCAGGTTCCGAACACCATTACGGAGTTCCCCCTGTTCACCTTCTGGCTCGGTGACCTCCACCCGCACCTGATATCACTGCCGCTCTCCCTGCTGACGGTTCTGCTGGCGTTGCACGCTGGAAGGAAGGGTCCCCGGGTCGGTGTGATGGTTGCGGTTGCTGCCTCATTCGGAGTCACCTGGGCGGCGAACCCATGGGCGATGCCGCCGACCCTTGCCGCCGTGGCCCTGATGCTGGTGGCGGGGGATGGCCGCTGGCGGTGGCCTATCGGCCACGATCTCGTGCGGTGGGTGCTGGTCCTCCCCGTGGCGATCGGCGGATGGCTCTTCACCATTCCCTTTCAGCTCGCGTTTCATCCCCCCTTCCACGGAATCGGGCTCGTCCACGCCTGGACGAGTGTGCCCGACCTGCTGCTCTACGGGGGATCGCTGATTGTCGGAGCGTGGATCATCGCGGTGCGAGTCGCCGCCGATCTGGGAGGCAGCCGGATCGAACGGCGACAGGCCTTGGGAGCTGCAGCGATCGCCCTGGGCGTCGTGCTCGCCGCGGCAACCGGGAAGGCGGTCCTGGCGCTTCTCGCGGTTGGGATGATGATCCTCGTCGTCGGAGGCATGCGCGGAGACGTACGTGAAGACCGTCCGGCCTTGCTGCTCGCGGCGCTCGGAGTGTTCATGTTCCTGATCCCCGAGATCATCTACGTCCGGGATCCCTACGGGGCGCAGCTTCACAGGATGAACACCGTCTTCAAGTCGTACTTCCAGGGCTGGATCCTGCTGGCGATCGCGCTGCCAGCATTGCTCTGGCAGCTGAAGATGGTGCGCTGGAAGAAGGTCGTGCTGGTGACAGCACTCGTCATCCCAACCCTCCCTCATCTGGCTGGGATGGCCTCGGCGCCGATACTGCACAGGCCTTTGGGTCTGGATGGACTGCGGTGGATGACTCCGGGAGACCGAGACATCGTGCGTTTCCTCCGTCGCCAGCCGGCGGGCGCCGTGGTGGCTGAGGCGGTCGGGCACGCTTACTCCGACTATGCCAGGTTGTCGGCCGCGTCGGGTGTGCCGGCGGTCCTGGGTTGGGCGAACCACGAGCTGGTCTGGCGTGGGCCGGTGATCGGGCCCGAGCTCGAGCGGCGACGGCAGCTCGTGCAGAAGATCTTCGGCTCGGGGAACAGCGAGACCGTGGCGGCGGCGGCAAGGAAGGCCGGCGCCACGTTGGTTGCGGTGGGTTCTATGGAACATCGTACCTACACGGAGGCGGGGCTGAAGGCGGTGGAGAAGGCAGGGAGGATCGTCCTTCGTAAGGGCTCGACCGTGGTGGTGGCCATGGACCCGCAAGCACCAGCCGGGCCAGTAGTGCAGGAGCAGGAGCGGGCGCAGCATGACAGATGAGGCGATCCGTCCGGCTGACTCATTCCTCAACCGTCCTGGCGACGGCCATCTCCGGCGCCGCCGCTGGCTGGCCTGGGGTGGACTGCTCCTCCTGTCACTCTCCCTTCACCTCTCGGTTCTGGGGGTACGGTCGTTTCACCACGACGAGTCGATTCACGCACGCCTGTCGTACGACCTGCTCCACGAGGGAAGCTACCGGTACGATCCGACCTACCACGGGCCGCTGCTCTACTACCTGACGGCAGCCACCTTTGCGGTTGCGGGGGACAACAACTTCACGGCTCGCCTTCCCATTGCGATTGCTGGCGTCCTGATGCTCGCCATCGCATGGTCGCTGCGACGTCCGTTCGGAGAGAAGGCCGCATGGTGGTCGGGCCTGCTGTTCACGATTTCGCCCATCATCCTGTTCTACGGACGCTTCTTGCGCATGGATGTGCTCGAGATGCTGACTGCTTCGGCCGCGCTCCTTGCCTGGTACCGGATACTGCGAGGCTCACGAACGGCATGGCTGTGGCTGGGCCTTTGGACGGCCCTTGCTTTTGCGACCAAGGAGAACGCGTACGTGACGGCAGCGTTGATCATGGTTGCCGGAGCCGCGGTCGCTCTCGCGTCAGGTCCCCTGCGGGCAGCCAGAGCTGTGTGGTCGTGGCTACGCATACAGTGGCTCGGCATCCTCGCAGCACTGGCGGTGTTCGTGCTGGTGAGTGTTCCCCTGTACACAGTCGGATTCGCGCATCCCGAGGACTGGGCCTTTCCGGTCAAAGCGATCTCGTACTGGTGGCACCAACACACCATCCACAGAGTGAGCGGGCCATGGTGGTACTACCTTCCGAGGCTGGCCCAGTATGAGTTCTTGGCGCTGGGTGCGGCGCTGGTGTGGACGATCCGCCGCATCAGGCGGCTCAGGCGAATCGAGATCTTCCTGATTGTCTTCGCGCTCGAATCCGTCGCTACGTACTGCTACCTGGGAGAAAAGACTCCGTGGCTCGCCGTCCACCAGGTATGGCCGTTCGTCCCTCTGGCGGGTGCACAGCTGGCCAGGACCTTCGGCAGGAGGGGGCGGTGGTGGAGCCGCACCGTTGCCGGCGCCGCTCTGGTGGGCACCTTGGCAACCTCGTTGTGCGCCAACTTCGTCCTCGATGAAATCACGCCCGCCCGCCAGCGGGTCGAATCGCTCATCTTCGTCCAGACCTGTCCGGAGGTGAAGACGGTCGTCGCCGACGGGCTCGCCGCCGCCTCGGCCCACAAGGGAGCCGTTGCCGCTGCTGTATCCGGCGAAGCCGCCTGGCCATTGATGTGGTACTGGCGGCATCTGCAGATCTGGTGGGGGACGCCGGCTCGGGACAGCAAACCTCCGATTGTCATCTGCGATCCCGAGCGGGAAGCCGAGGTACGAAAGAGCCTCGGGCCGGGCTACTCGAGGCAGCGAATTCCCCTCCGAGCGTGGTGGCTGATGTACCAGGAGAAGCCCACCGTCAAGGAGGTGTTGCGGTACCTGGTGACGCGCAAGCCGTGGGGTGGAATTGGATCCACCGACGTCATCGTCCTGCGGCGGGAGAAGGAGGGCGGACAGCCGATCACTCATGTTGAGGTCCCGTCAGCGCTCGCGCAGTCGTTGCGGGTAACCGGGGCGACAGTGATCGGCAGCGGGTGGTTCGGCGAGCCTCGAGGAGTAGCGCTCCTAGGTCGTCGTCTTGCGGTCGCCGACGCGGCGTTGGGACGGCTGTTCGTGGTGTCCAGCGACGACGAGCTTGAGCAGGTGCCGGTTCGGACGGTGCTGAACCAGCCGGAAGCCGTCGCGTGGTCAGCTCCGAACCTGCTCTACGTCGCCGACACGTGGAACCACCGTATTCTTCGAGTCGACGTGAACGACGGCTCGTTCTGGGCTCTGCCAATACCGAAAGGAGGGTGGTACGGGCCGAGAAGCGTTGCCGTCTCCGAGAGTGGCCGACTCGCTGTCGCGGACACCGGCAACAAGCGAGTCGTCATCTTCGACCCGAAGACGAGTCACCTCACTTTGATCGGAAAGGGAGGGTCCTCTCCTGGCGAGTTCGTCGAGCCGGGCGGCGTCGCGTGGTTGAACGACTCCTCCTTCGTCGTGTGCGACACCGGTAACCATCGGGTCCAGGTGTTGGATACCGCCGGAAAGGTCAGGTCGGTGGTACTGCTCCCCGACGCCTGGAGCGACTTCTACTCGCGCCCCCAGATCGCAGTGCTCGGGCCGCACGAGTGGATTGCCACCGACACGCCGGGCCAGGCACTGTGGCGCTATCGCAACGGCAAGGTGACCCGTATCGACCTCTCCACAGCTGGCATCCGGCCGACCGGGATTGCCTGGGATTCACGGAGCCGGCGGTTGGCGGTGGGTGATCTGTCGGGTAAGGTGTGGGTGCTGGAGGTCATCCGTGTCTGAAACCCCGGAGCTCACGGTGGTTGTGCCTGCCTTCAACGAGGAGGAGAGCATCCGCCCGTTGTATGACCGTCTCACGGCGGCGGTCGACCCGGTCGTCGAAGGGCTCGAGATCGTGTTCGTGGACGACGGGTCGCATGACGGGACCTGGGAGATGATCGCTGGGCTGGCGAAGGAGGATCATCGGGTACGGGGGATTCGCTTCGCCCGCAACTTCGGCCACCAGGCGGCGCTGACCGCCGGTGTCGACACGGCGCGCGGCACCGCGTTAGTCATCATCGACGCCGACCTGCAGGACCCTCCCGAGGTGATCCCCGAGCTCGTCGCACGCTGGCGGGAAGGCTACGAGGTCGTCTACGCCCAGCGTGACGAACGTGAGGGCGAGACTTGGTTCAAGCGCGCGACGGCAACGCTCTTCTACCGCCTGCTGCGGGCCATCACCAGCGTTGATATCCCGGTTGACACCGGCGACTTCCGGTTGATGGGACCACGGGTCGTCGAGGCTTTCAGGGCTCTGCCGGAGCGCAATCGGTTCATCCGTGGTCTCGTGAGCTGGCTCGGTTTCACGCAGACGGCAGTGCGCTATCGGCGCCAGCCGCGTCTCGCGGGAGAGACCAAGTATCCGCTCAAGAAAATGGTGCGTTTCGCGTTTGACGGTATCACCTCGTTCTCGTTCTTTCCTCTTCGTCTCGCGACCTGGACGGGCTTTGTCGTGTCCGGCCTCGCCTTTGTCTACATCGGCGTCGTCATTTTGCTCAAAGCCCTCGGCATCAACTGGCCCGGGTATACATCAATCATGGCCTCCATCCTGTTTATCGGCGGGGTGCAGCTGATCATGATCGGCATCCTCGGCGAGTACCTCGGACGGATTTTCGACGAGGTCAAGAGACGGCCCCTGTACCTGGTCCGTGAGGCCACTGACGGCAATACCCAGGTGGTGCCGCCGTCGCGGCCGGGCACATGACCTGTCCCGCGGGACCTGGGAATGACTGAGCGGCGGCTCCCAGCCGCCTACGGCGGCCCCGCGTGGTCACCGCGAAGGTCGGTTGCCCGGCAGGAGATCGGCAGCGTGTGGTCTCCCTGCGGCGTAGACCGCGAGTGGGGGAGGCTCGAGGCTGTCCTCCTGCACTCGCCCGGCCCAGAGCTCAGCGCGTCTGTCGACCCGGATGCGGTGCAAATGTTGGCCCCAGTCGATCCCCAGAGGGCTCGTGAGCAGCACGACGACCTCCTTCGGGTCTACGGTGCTGCAGGTGTACAGGTGGCGCTGGTCGATCCTGCTGCGTCTCCTCCGCCCAACCTCCTGTTCGTCGCAGACCTGCTCTTCATGACCCCCGAGGGTGCGATCGTCGGACGTCCGGCTTCGACCGTTCGAGCGGGAGAGGAACGATGGGTCGCCCGCCGCCTGGCGGACCTCGGCATTCCCATCCTGCGGACCGTCGGCGGGAACGGGACGTTCGAGGGCGCCGACGCATTGTGGGCCAGGCCTGACCTCGTGCTATTGGCGCGTGGTCTGCGGACCAACGACGAGGGCGTGCGCCAAGTGACGCGAACACTCGAGGAGCTGGAGGTCGAGGTCGTTACTGTGCTGCTACCGCCCGGAACCATGCACCTGATGGGCACCCTTCGGGTGATCGACGAGGATCTCGCGGTGGCCCGCAGGAACGCCGCGCCCGAGGCGGCTATCCGTGATCTGGAAAGGCTCGGGATGCGGGTCGCGACGGTACCGGAGGGACCAGAGGTCGACAGGGGGCAGGCCCTCAACGTCGTCGTCCTCGGCCCGCGACGAATTCTGATGCCGGCCGGCGCGCCGGGAACTCGGGCCTTTTTCCAGGAGCTGGGGGTTCGCTGCACCGAGGTAGAGATTGACGAGCTGGTCAAGGCGGCGGGCGGGATCGCATGCATGACCGGGGTTCTGCGAAGGAGCCAGGCATGACATCATCGTCGCTCGGGACGATGTGGGATGCCATCGTGGTCGGCGCCGGTCCGGCCGGTTGTCACGCCGCCTGGGAGCTCGGAAACCGCGGCTGGAAGGTGCTTCTCGTCGACCGTGCCTCCTTCCCACGCTGGAAACCCTGCGCCGGTGGGATTACCGTCAAGGCCGCTCCCTATATCCCGAATGAGCTCCACCATCTTTTCGAACGTACGATCCACGAGACCGTGATCTCGTGGGGTCCGGACAGGGTCACCCGCCTGCACTGTCGAAAGCCTGTAGGCTGGATGGTGCACCGGGAGGAGTTTGACCAGGCCCACCTCGATCTGGTGCGGAGTCTCGCTACCGTGAGGGTGATGGAGGGAACGCCCGTGCGCGGGGTGGTCGAGGACAACGACTCGGTGCGGGTGGAAACCGGCGCCGGAACCTTCCAGGGGCGTGCGCTGGTCGGTGCGGACGGCGTTGAGAGCGTGGTCGCGCGCCTCTTCAAGGGATGGGATCAGCGGGAGTTCGTGGCCGCGTTCGAGCTCGAGGGCTGGCTGCCGGCCGGAGATCATGGCATCGCGACGCAGTTCGACTTCGCCTCCTTTCCCGGCGGCTACGGCTGGGCCTTCCCGAAGCGAAGGCGGTGCTCGATCGGCGGCTATGTTGGAGGCCAGTACGCACGACAGGTGCGGGAGCAGTGCCGTCGCTTCCAATCCTCGTGGAGCACGCTGCAGGGCTGCGAGATCTATCGTCAGCGCGGGTACAGGCTGCCACTCGGCGGCACTCTCCGGCCCTACAACAGCTCCCGGATAGTCCTTGCCGGGGACGCAGCCGACGCGGTCGACCCGGTGACCGGCGAGGGAATCGCCCAGGCGTTCCGGACCTCTCACCTGGCGGCGGCGGCGATCGACCGCTTTCTCAGCTGCGATCGGGCGCTCGACGGCTATTCCTGGCGTTTGTGGAAAGAGATCCATGGTCCTTTCCGGTTGGCTCGCAAGCTCTCGGGTCTGATGTACGGTCACCCCTCGGCTGCCTTCCGCCTGATGTTCCGTAACCGATTGTTATGCCGTTACTTCGTGCGCGTACTGCGAGGTGAGATGAGCTACGCCGGTTTGCTTGCCCGGACGGTATTGGCGATGCCGGTCCTCCCGGCATACCGTTGCCGGGGAGCAGAGGTCGCGGTGGAGGTACCGTGACCGGAGGGAGTCTCGCGTGAGATGGCAGCTCACTCCGCGCGTGCTCGGGTTGGTCACGGTAGCCGCGTCTTTGTTGACGCTGACCGCAGCTGCCGCGGGAGCAACCGAAGACCCGTGGTACATCTCCACCCAGGTTACGGTCACGGAGCCGATGGACGTCGGCAACATCATCCTTGTCGGCAACGGTAGCCTGGTCGTCAACGGCGTCGGCGCCCCCGGCCTCCGCATCACCGGCAACCTGTGGGCCACCGGAAGCTCGACGGTCGTGCTCAAAGACTCTGTCATCCAGTTCATGAGCACCTATCATGGGCAGTACTCCCTGGCTGCTACCGACGATGCCTCGGTCGAGATTACGGGCTGCGACTACCGGATTCCCAACCACGTTCAGCATGGCCTCGTCGCCGCAGGCAGGTCGATCATCGAGATCCGCGACACCGATTTCGGAGACGTCCAACTGCTGGCCGGCGACAGCGCGACGCTCCGCGCGGAGCGCCTCAACGGCCACTTCGAGACTCTGCTTCTGGGTGCAGGACACCTGGAGCTGACCGACATCCCGCGCGATCCTGGCGCCGGCGACCTGTGGGTGTGGCCGGAGTTTCCGCAGGGGAGCAAGGCGGTGTACACGCCTCCGATGCCGGGCTTCATCGAGTCGTGGGACTTCCCACCGTCGGGCTCGTCCGGGATCCCTGACGTTTGTCACCTGGAGAGGTGTGTCGTCAAGTTGTGGCCGATGCTGGTCTGGAACGGCTGCGCCCTCACGCTTCGCGACATTCCGGAGGACAACTGGGTGGTCGTGGGCCTCCACATGCCGAACTCGGCGATCGTCCGCGACCTGGTGAATCAGGCAGGGATGGAGAGCCGCCGGCTGCCCCTGTCCGACCGCAGCATTACTCTCGACAACGCCTCTGTCGACACCTGGAACCTCTACCCGGAGAGCATGGCGCCAGTCCAGGCCGGTGATGGTGTCACGATCGGTGAGAGCCCACCGCGGGTCGAGGTCGTGGACTCCGTGGTAGGCGAGATCCTGACCCTTGGCAACGCGGCGGCGAGCCTCGAGCGCACAACGGTGGATGGCAGCGGCGGCTACTTCGGGGCCAGTGGCTCGGCCTACGTCACCGCGTGTGACAGCAAGTTCACGTGTACTATCCAGGCCTCCGGGAGCTCGACCATCGAGCTTCACGGCTGCACCGTCGAGCCGTACCCCGGGGACACGACCGGCGAGTACACCCGGTTCGGCGCCTATGATGACGCCCGCCTACTCGCCGATCAGACCCCAGTTATCAAGCCGACGCCCGCTCTGGGAGGGAACGGCCTCATCGCGGTGACTTGGATCGCGGACCCGCCGGCCTCTCCTCCCATCGCGGCCAGCCCGGCGATCCTGCACGGGATTGCAGCCTTGTTCAGCCTCACGGACGGCCCGGCTCCCGGGCGCTGGCGGCTGGAGGCCCGGCCTCTCCGGAGTCGCGTGGTCCACGTGCTCGGGCAGGGCGACACCGGCGACGAGAGCAGCATCGAGCTGGGAACGTGGGATGGCGCCGATCCTGACCGGGACTATCGGCTGCAGCTCGTTCTCACCGACCGCTGGGGACGGCGGCTGGTGGGAGGTCAGGTTGTCCGGGGGGAGGGGGTGGTGCCGCCTTCGATGCGCGGTACAACCACCCCACGCCGTAGCCAGCGCCGGGGAAAACCCGCTCCACGCTGAACGCCATCCGGACGAGCCGCACCAGCCAACGCTTCCTCCCGAGAGCCGAAATCGCCCGCAACGGTGTGTCCTCGGCAACTTCGCGATCCGTGCAAAGGCGCCGGCGGTTGACCCGTTTCATGAACAGTGCGTCGTACAGGCGGACCAGCGGCCACCCCCAGCCCGAGACCGTTGCAGCCAGTCCCGCGGAAGCCAGTAGACCCTCGACCTCCGGCCGCCGGTAGCGTCGCAGATGACCTGCCCAGTCGTCCCAAGCCGACCACTGTTCCGGCCCGGCGGGGACCGTCCCGACCAGCCGCCCGCCGGCGGTGAGCACCCGCGCCAGCTCACCAATGGCGGCTGTGTCGTCCTGGATATGCTCCAACGTCTCGGCGCTGGTCACCGATTTGAAGGTGGCTGTGGAGAATGGCAGAGAGGTGGCGTCCGCCACGACCGGTAGCACTCGACCGCGAAGATCGGCACCCTCGACTCTTCCTGCCACCACGTGCAACGAGCGCAGTGAGCGGTCGGCCGCGACGACCGTGGCACCCCTCCTCGCCAACGCAATGGAAAGCGAGCCGACTCCTGCAGCGCACTCCAGGTGCAAGGATCCGCCGAGGTCCCCCGACTCGATCTGCCGCAGTATCAGCGCCTCGCGGTAGGCATGGCGAGGCCCGAAGAACTCGGGATCGGCCCCCCACTCGGCCCGCGGCATCGCCGGCTAGTCCAGTCCCCGGTTCCCTTCATCGAGCCGAGGAACGCTCATGGCCCGTAGAGGGTCATTCCGTACGCCTTCGTCAGGAACACGGCCATCTCGGCGCGAGACAGGACACGGTCGGGACAGTAGTTGCCTCCGCCGCAACCGGCTGTGACACCGGCAGCTGCAAGGTAGTGGATCGCCGCGCATCCGCCGTCTTCTGGCGAAACGTCTGCAAACACCGAGGTGCCACCGGCGGTGCAGTTGTAGCTCCCCAACTCGGGCACCGTCCCAGACGTCGGTATCGGTGCACCGCCCAGCATCCCCTTGGCCAGGAACACGGCCATTTGCCAGCGGTCGACGTTAGTCCAAGGACAGTAGTTGCCTCCGCCGCAACCGACCGTGATTCCCTCCTGCGCGATGAAGTGAATGAAACGGCACCCGGGATCAGCGGGTGGTACGTCGGCGAACACCGAGGTCCCTCCGGCTGAGCAGTTGTAGCTCCCCATCCCCGGCACTGTTCCCGTCGTCGGAACCGCTGTCTTCCCGACCTCCGAAGCCGCGAGGAATACCGCCATCTGCCAACGAGACACGGGATCTTCCGGGCAAAAGGTATCGGCCGTGCAGCCGGATGTGACTTCGTTGTGGAAGATCGTCTCGATGAACTTGTAGGACCAGTAGTCGGATGGCACGTCGGTGAAGCTGTTTCCGATGTGCAGGGTCCACTCCTTGGTTTCCCCGCTCGACAGGGTCTCGGTCATGGTTCGATCCAGGTGCCCGCTCGGACGGGACGAGCTGACCAGCGCCGAATAACAGTCAGCGTTCTCCGAGCACGACTTCGAGCCCCCCGCGGGAAGGTTGCCGTAGGTCGCGTGGTTGCTGGCGAGCAACAGCCCGGGGCTTACGCCCACAGTCCCGGTCACGGCAGGCACGACGATCGAGCCGGGGTTGTACCAGGTCGGCGAGAGGGTAAAGACCTCGCCCGGCTCCAGCACACCGTTGCCGTTGCCAGAGTTTTCTGTCACCGCCACCGCCGTCGGCAGCAGCGTGATGTCCTCGGTGAGCGCCTGCTTGACGTCGACCAGGCCGTGGCCCCACGAGTTGTTCGGACCGTTGACGTAGTCGCCGCCGCAGCCTTCCACGACCGAGCTCAGGGGAAGGGCACTGCTGTTAATCAGGTCCTCGGTGGCGGTCTGGTCGTTCTTGAGGCTCGGCAACGCCGACCAGATGAGCGCCACCGCACCGGCGATGTGGGGCCCGGCCATGCTGGTGCCCTGCCAGCTAGCGTAGGTTCCACCGGGGAGGCAGGAACGAATGCTGACCCCAGGCGCCACGATGTCAGGCTTCATCAGGTTGGGGTTGCCGAGGTTGGCCACTGCTGGACCACGGCTGCTGAACGAGGCCAGGCCGTCTGCCGAGTTCGTGGCGCCAACCGAGTAGGACGCATCGTAGATGGCCGGCGGGTCGCTGACCGTGCCGCAGCTGGGGCCCGAGTTGCCCGCTGAGACCACGGTCATGATGCCGGCCGCCTGCTGCGCCTCGACGGCCGCCTTGAGGGTGTCCCAGGAGCAGCCTTCGGAGGTCGGACAACCCCAGGAGTTGTTGGTCACGTCGGGCGCTTTCGAGGGATCGCCCTCGGCCGGCGTGCCGCCGACCGGGTAGGGGGCGAGGAAGAACTGGAAGCACTCGAGATAGCGGGCAGGCGTACCGTCCCCGTCGTCCATGTTCCGACATGCAATGAACTTGGCGCCCGGTGCCATGCCGATCTGATTGCTGCCGCCGTCATCTCCTACGACGGTACCCATGGTGTGGGTGCCGTGGCCGTAGTCGTCGCAGGGTGCCGGGGAGTCGTTGCCGCACGGGTTGCCGACCGACTCGTGGATCGCGTCATGCCAGTTGTAATCGTGATCCGCGGTCGATCCGTTCCAGCCCCGGTAGTGGTCGATGAGGGCCGGGTGGGTCCAGTCGACGCCGGTATCCTGGCCGCCGACGACCACGCCCTGGCCGGTGAAACCCATTGCCCACACATCCGGCGCGTGGGTCCTGGTGATGTTCCACTCGACGCCGTTGGGCTCGGCGCTCGATGGACCCGGCAGCGGCATCGGATTGTAGACGTGCGGGTTGCCCTCGAGCCGTAGCACGTCCTTACGCTTCGCCAGCGTCTCCACCAGCGCCCGGTCGCCGCGCACCAAGATCGCGTTGACGATGTAGTAAGGCCGGTACCACACCCCGTGCTTGTCCAACCAACCCCTGAGCGGCGCCTGACTCCGCTGTGCGGTCGACAGCAGCGTGTCGAAGACGTAGGTTCCACGCTCCAGC
>JAJDNH010000139.1 GCA_022340775.1 Acidobacteriota bacterium | reverse complement strand
TCCTCGGGTTCCTGTCCAGCGGCGCGCTCAGGGTCGCGCTCAAGCCCTGGTTCGACCAAGACGGCCGCCTGCGGCCGACGGCCCGCCTCGGTCGAATCGGGCGCACCGCCGAGAGCCTTCTCGACAACCTCGTCGGCCTCGATCTGCTGCGCGACATGGCCGAGTTCTTCCAGGCCTTCGGCCCGCTCTACGAGGGCTTCCGGACGCGGGCGCAGGAAGTCCAGTCTCTACTGCGGGCGCCGGACACGAGCTTCGTCCTGGTGAGCGGCACCGAGCCACTGCGAACCGCCGACACGATGTTCTTCGCGCGCAAGCTGGAGGAGGCGGGGCACCGTCTCGGGCATGTCGTGGTGAACCGCGTCCACCCTCGCGAACTCGGGCTGAGTCCAACAAACCAGGCGTACGACGCCCGCGATGGACGCTCCTTGCTGTCCTGGCTGGGGAGAAGAGATCACCGGGTCGTACACGAGCTTCGGTCTCTGCTCGGCAACGAGCATCCACTGGTCGAGGTTCCGCTTCTTGCCGAGGAGCCCACCTCGCTCTCCTCGCTCGCTGCGGTGGCCGAGCACCTCGTTGGCAGCGGCAGGACGGTCGATGCTGGCTGAGCTGACGGCCGTTGTCGTCCTGCCGTGGTTGTGGGACACAGGCGTTCGGCTGATGCTGGCACGACTCGCGCAGCGCCGCTCCCGCGAGCCATCACCCTCGGGTAGCACTCCGCAACGTTGGCTGGTGCTGGTCCCCGCGCGGGACGAGGGTACGGCGGTGGCGCCAACGCTCCAAGCGGCCGTTGCCGCCGGCGCGAGCACACAGGCTTCCGTCCTGCTCGTGCTCGACGGGGCGGACGACGCGGCTCAGGCGGTTGCCGCGACCATCGGGGCGGAGGTCGTCATCAAGGAGCCCGCCGGACCGACCAAGGCCGCCGTTCTGACCTGGGTCTGCGACACCTTCGCCGACCGCCTGGCGGGAGTGGACGGGGTCCTGGTGCTCGACGTCGGCTCGACGCTCCCCTCCGACTTCTTCACCCGGTTCGAGTGGGCGCCGGACGCCGATGTCGTGCAGTCTCGCCTGCGCGGCATCGGGGACGGCCTCGGTCGTACGGTCAGCCTCTCCGAGCACGCCGCCCAACTGTGGCAGGACCGCGGACGTCAAGCTCTGGGCTGGGCGGTCCGGTTGCGGGGCACCGGCACCGCCTACCGCCCGCAAATGTTGCGGCGCGTGGCGCCCCGGCTCGGGACCTCGGTCGAGGACACCGAAGCCTCTCTCCTCCTCGCCTCGTGGGGAGCGAGCCTCGCACTTGGCTGCGAGGACGCCGTGGTCGAGGACGTCAAGCCGGAGGGAATCGGTGAGGCCGCCCGACAACGCTCGCGCTGGCTCGCGGGCCAGCTCGGCTTGCTTGTCCGCCGCGCTGGCGCTCTCTTAGGACTGGTGCGCCGCCGTCCGCTGGAGGGTCTCGCCTTCATCGCTGAGCTGCTCAGCCGCCCGCTCTCGGTGACGGCCTTCCTGCGGCTGATCGCCGGCCTGGTATGGACTCTGGCCGCGGCAATGCACGGCTGGCCGCCGGCGGAGTCGGTACTGGCCGCAGCGCTGCTGGCCAGCGTCGTCGCAGACCTCCATCTGATCCGCAAGGCCGGCGTCGAGTCGTGGGGAGGGCTGATCGCCGGGTTGCTCACCCTTTCGCTGTCCTGGATCGCCGCGGTCACTCTGCTGCCCGCAGCCCTCTTCGGCTGGGTCCGCGGACGGAAGGGTGATTGAGTACAATCACGCAATGCTCGACCGCTCGGATTTGCCGACCGCCCTCGTCGTCGCCGGAACGCGCCCGGAAGCCATCAAGCTGGCACCCGTCGTCGAGGCGCTCCGGAACGGCGGAGCCATTCGCCCGGTTCTGCTGGCCACATCGCAGCACCGTGAGATGCTGCGCCAGGCGCTGGCGCCGTTCGACCTCGAGCCGGAGATCGACCTCGATGTCATGACCGACGGACAGACGCCGACCCGGGTGGCTTTCGAGGTGCTGCGCCGGTTCGAGCCGGTCCTCGCCAGTACCAGGCCTGTCTGGACCGTCGTCCAGGGCGACACCACCTCGGCCCTCGCCGCTGCCGTCGCGTCGTTCTACGCTCAGGTACCTGTTGCGCACGTTGAGGCCGGCCTCCGCACCGGGCGGCTCGATGCTCCCTTTCCGGAGGAGTTCAACCGCAAGGCAATCGCGGTCGCGACCGCTCTGCACTTCGCCCCCACTGCCGGCGCCGCCGCCAACCTAAAGGCGGAAGGGGTCCCGGCAGACCGCATCATGGTGGTCGGGAACACCGTGGTGGACGCGGTGCACCGGATCCTCGCCGCCGGGACGGCGACGACGGCTTCCGGCGTCCCACTGGTCCTGGTCACGCTCCACCGCCGCGAGAGCTTCGGCAAGCCGATCGAGCGCGTGCTCGGTGCCATCCGCAACCTGGCCCTGGAGCGCCGCGGACGGGTACGCTTCATCTACCCCGTCCACCCGAACCCCAACGTCGCCGGCCCCGCGCACGCCGTGCTCGACGGTGTGCCCGGGGTCGAGTTGTGCGAGCCGATGGACTACCCGGAGCTGCTGCGCACGTTCGCCGGCGCCCGCTTTGCACTGAGCGACTCGGGCGGAATCCAGGAGGAGGCGCCGTCGGTCGGCGTGCCAGTGCTCGTGCTGCGCGAGACCACCGAGCGGCCCGAGGTCATCGACGCCGGCTGGGCGCGCCTGGTCGGGACCGACCCGAGACGGATCCTGGCCGAGTCGCGGCGTCTGCTCGATGACGACCGGGCTCGCGACGACATGACCTCTGGACCGAACCCGTTCGGGGACGGCACCGCCGGCCGCACGATCGCGTCAGCCCTCGCCCAGCACCTGCGATGACCACACTGCGCCCGTTCGGCGCTGGCGGTAGGTGGTCCGACGGCCGTCGGAGTAGAATGCCACCGTGCGCCCGACAGAACTCTCGTGGAGGTTGACGATGAGACGAGTCCGCAGCCTGACGATCTTTGCCATCACCCTGATCCTCCCGTGGGCGGCGCTGGCCGCCACGGGCTCGGCCAAGCCCGCCGAGGAGCACGAGAAGAAGACCGACATCAAGCTGGAGCAGCTTCTCGAGAAAGCCAAGACCGATCCGGCCACCATGAAGATCGTACGCATCGAGGCCGAGGGCCGCCTCGGCAACGATCTGTTCAGCCTCGTCCTGTACGGCGCCGGCGTCGGCATCGCGAACAACAGCCGCCAGTTCGCGGTTTCGCCCAAGACCCTGACCGGGGCCGTCGAGCTGGTTCTGGACTCCGGCTTCACGTCGATGCCGGATCGGTTCGGTATGGATGAGGAGGAAGGCGAGGTCAGGGAAGGGGTCAAGGAGAAGGAGAAGAAGGACCACGACAACCCGCGGCGAATCCTCCGCATGCTGACCGTGGCCGTCGGGGACCAGTCCAAGACCGTCATCCAGGACGACCTCGGTGACATCTCGAAGCCGTTGTCGAAGGCGGTGACGGGGCTCGTCGCGCTCTGCCAAGAACCGATCAAGTCCGCGGTGACAGTGCCCGACCTCGCCGAGGGCCTGAAGCGGGTGGCAGCCGGGACCCTGGCCCCCGAGACCCTATTCGTGGCTGTCAACGCGCCCCAGATCCGTTCGATGGCCGAGGCGAAAGACCAGGGCTGGGCGATGGCCGTCGAGCACGGCGGGATCATGGCTCACACCCAAACCCTGCAGCACGGCATCGGACGGCCGTCCAGGCGGCGCCTGACAGCGGACGAAGCGAGATCGCTGGCACGGATGCTCCTGAAGTACGATGTACCGAAGCTGCCTCGCAATATCAGCTCTCCCGGCTACTGCCAGCTCACGGTTTCTGTCCTCGGTCACCAGCGCACGGTCCTGGTGCGCCCCTTCGCCGGTGCCCGGCCGGCCGGGGAACCGGCCAACGCTGCCAAGTTCGCCGCTCTGCGCAAAGAGCTCTACGCACTGTTCAAGAAGGAGATCAAGAAGTAGACGGGTCCCTTGGAGCTCCGGCGCCAGGCCGTCTGCTCTGCACACGCCCGCCGTCACCCGCCCGAAGCGGGCGAAGATCTCCACGGGCTCATCGCTCTCACAGCCCGCTCTGGGCAGGCAACGAGGCGCCTCCCTCGTAGCTGTGACCACGGGGGCGAACGCTGTTCCCGCGGGTTGCCAAGCTTGAGATTTCCTGCCGGCGCACCGGCAGCGAGAAGTCACTCTAGGAGGCATTGAAGCATGGCACGCCTCGTCGAGCGCACCATGTTCTGAAGCGCGCCACGCCGGCCCTCGTCGGGTGGGCGGGGATCCCCTTACTCCCTACCCTTCACTCCTTACCCTCTTGGGTGGGTGGGGGGTCGTCTTCCGTTTCACGTTTTCCCTCTTCGTGGGTGGGTGGGGAACTTCGTCACTCCGTCACTCCGTCACTCTGTCAGTCTGAGGATGGACGGGCGAGATCCCTCTGTGACATTGCCTTGACACGTTGACGGCGGGGTGTTACAAAAGTCAGGTGCTACCCGTAGAACAGGATTCCTCAGGGCGCTAGGGCAGGGCAGCTGTCCCCCTCCGGTGCGAGGGGGCGTCGTCTCGTCCGATTCGCCCGCGCCGTCTGGGCTGGGGAAGACAGAGAATGATGGAGGACGCAGTCATGGCCGACAGACCAGGACGTCCGCCCCCCCGTCGCTGACGCCGGCGCCGCCGTTGGCTCGGCAGGCGCCCCCCGTCTCGAGGGGGAAATGGCATCAATCGTGGATTGACATCCGTGGGAGCAAGGAGGAGAAACAATGAGAAGGAAGTTTGGATTCATGGCGGTGATGGCCATCCTCGCGGTGGTCATCATCAGCCTCCCGGCATGGGGTGGTGAGACCATTCACCCGCAGAAGGTGCTCCGTCCGACCGCCTTCGGCATCACGCCGCCGCTGCGCGACATCACGCCGATAGCGCCGGCGAAGGGACTTCCCAACCGGGAGGTCCCCAACCGCGAGGTCAGCAAGCTTCCGGTCCTGCCTAACGCGAGCCCGAGTGGCGAGCCGCAGGGCGAGGGCCGGATCACCCAGGTGACCGGCGTATTGGCGCCGGCGCCGTCGGTGGCCTTTGACGGCCTCAACAGCGACACCAACGCTGCGGTCGTCGGCTTCCGGGTCATGCCGCCCGACACCGAGGGTGCGGTCGGGATGAACTACTACATCCAGATGATCAACATGGTGTGGGCCGTCTACAACAAGAGCGACGGCTCGATGGCCGCCGGCCCGTACCCCCTCGTTCAGGTGTGGGCGTCGGGCATCCCGGGCACCGACTGCGCCAACTACAACGACGGTGACCCGGTCGTTCTTTACGACCCACTGGCACAGCGCTGGTTCATGAGCCAGCTCGCGTACGAGGGCTCCTCGTACCGGAACTGCCTCGCCGTGTCGCAAACCGGTGATCCCACCGGCGCGTGGTACGTCTGGCAGTACACGTACAGCTCTTCGATATTGAATGACTACCCGAAGTTCGGCGTCTGGCCGGATGGGTACTACATGACGGTCAACGAGTTCGGCGGCGGTGATCCGGCGACGACGGTGTTCGACCGCACGGCGATGCTGGCCGGCGACGCCAGCCCCGCGGCGCAGTACTTCTATATTGCCGGTGTACAGCCGGCGTTCCCGCTGCCCACCAACTTCGAGGGCGGTCCTCCGCCGCCGGCGGGCGAGCCCAACTACAACATGGCGTTCTACGATGACGCCTGGGGCAACCCGGCCGACATCCTCCAGATCTGCGAGTTCCACGTCGACTGGACGACCCCGGCCAACTCAACCTTCACCTGCCCGGCGGGCCCCGGCGACCCCGGCTACATCGACCTGACCGCGGCCGGTCTGCCGTTCGACTCCGACCTGTGCGGCTACAGCCGTGACTGCATCCCGCAGCCGAACGGGCAGTCGGTCGACACCCTGTGCGACCGCCTGATGTTCCCGGCCAACTACCGCAACCTGATGGGCACTCTGGGCTACGAGGTCATGACCGTGACCCACTCGGTGGACGTCGACGGCTCGGACCATGCCGGCGTGCGCTGGTACGAGCTGCACAACACCGGCAGTGGCTGGTTCATCTACGACGGCGGCAGCTTCGCCCCCGACAGCGACGACCGCTGGATGGGCAGCTCGTCGGTCGATATCGACGGCAACATCGGGATCATCTACTCGATCTCGAGCTCGACGACATACCCGTCCGTTGGGTACACGGGCCGCCTGGCGACCGATCCGGCGGGCACCATGCAGTCCGAGCAGTTGGTGGTTGCGGGCGCCGGCTCGCAGAGCGGCGGCAACCGCTGGGGCGACTATGCGGCGATGCATGTCGGTCCGACCGGCTGCGACTTCTGGGGCACCGCCGAGTACGTGAACACCGGCGGCAACTTCATCTGGGACACCTACGTGGCCTCGTTCTCGATGCCCGGCTGCACCCCTCCCGGGTACGGTACCCTTCAGGGCACTGTGACGAGTGCTGGCTCAGGGCTGCCGATCTCGGGCGCCCTGGTGCAGGCCGGCGCGTACTCGGCCTACACGGAGTCCGACGGCACCTATGGGATGAACATCCCGGCCGACACTTACGATGTCACGGCCTCGGCGTTCGGTTTCGCGGATCAGACCGTGACCGGCGTCATCGTGCCTGAGAACGACACGGCGATTCAGGACTTCGCGCTCGAGCCCAGCGAGCCCGCAGCTGTTGACGGCTACGTGATGGACGCCGGCGGGCATGACTGGCCGCTGTACGCCCGGGTGGATGTCGAGTTCAACTCGGCGGTCGTGGCCACCGTGTTCACCGACCCGGCTAACGGTTACTATGAGGTCACGCTGCCACATTCGACACCGTACGACTTCATCGTGACGCCGCTCTACCCCGGCTACGATCCCCAGACCCGGGCCGTGGTCCCACCTCCGGAAGGCACGACCGAGAACTTCTCGTTCGTTCCGAACTCGTCGTGCTCCGCTCCCGGGTACATGATCTACTCGACGGGCGTGGACGAGAGCTTCGAGGGGTCGTTCCCGCCGCCGGGATGGACGGTCGTCAACCACGGCGGTGCTTGCGACTGGAACACCACGGCGTACTACGGCCGGACGAACTACGCCGGCACCGGTATCGCCGCCGACGCGGACTCCGACATGTGCGGTTCCGGCACGACCATGAACACCAGCCTGTACACGCCGGTCATGGATCTGACCGGTGTCGCTTCGCCGACGCTTGACTACCTCGCCTCGTACAACTACCTCGGCAGCGACTACCTCGACGTCAACATCTCTTCGGATGGTGGCGCAACTTGGACCAACCTGCTGCACTGGAACTCGGACCACGCCGCGTACGGTCCCGGCGAGGCCGTCTCCCTCGACGTCTCCGCCTACGCGACAGCCGCCACCCAGGTCGAGTTCCACTTCTACGCCCCCGGCTGGGATTGGTGGGCAGAGATCGACGACCTGACGATCGGCACGCCGTACACCGAGTGCATCGCCGCACCAGGCGCGCTGATGGTCGGCCTCGTCACCGACAACAACACCGGCGAGGGGATCAACGGGGCCACCGTAATGGACGACCTCGGCGATACCACCACGACCATGGCCACGCCGGACGACCCGAACACCCCCGACGGGTTCTACTACCTGTTCGCCCAGCTGCCGGGCGTCGGGAACGGTCCATCCACGCGGATCTTCACCGCTTCCATGTCCAACTACGGCATGCAGCAGGTACAGATGAACCCACAGCCCAACGCCGCCAACGAGCTCGACTTCGCACTTGACGCCGGCTGGCTGGAGATGACGCCGGAGACCATGCAGATGCGGCTCAACGCGGGTCAGACCGCTGATGACGCGATGGCGATCCTCAATTACGGTGGCCTCGCCGCCACGGTTCAGATGGTGGCCTTCGAGACCGCCGGCTGGGTGCCGAGCCTGCCGATGGACCAGATCAACACGCCTGCCGTAGCGCCCGAGCACCTGAACGATCGCAACGCGAAGGCGGTGACCGTGCCACAGCGCCAGCCGGCACAGCCTCTCGCGGCCGGCGACGTCATCGGAACCTGGCCCTCCGGCCTGAGCCTGCCGTGGGGCGTGGACTTCGACCAGTTCGGCTCCAAGGTCTGGCTGTCTGACCCGTACGTGCCGACGACCGACTGGGAGTACCAGACCGACGGCACGGCCACCGGCAACACCATTGACCTGTCCAGC
>JAJDNH010000123.1 GCA_022340775.1 Acidobacteriota bacterium | reverse complement strand
TGTTTGGTACCCGGCTCATAACAGTCCGGGTCTTCATCTTCTTTCGTCCCCGAGGCCCAGGCGTCGGCACAGCGCCGCGAGCAGCTCCTGCTCGGAGGTGTCAAGCACCGAGAAGCGCCGGGTGATCCGTGCTGCGTGAGCCGGGAACACCTTGGAGATGAGGCGGTGGCCGTTTGCGGTCAGGGTGACGATCACGCGTCGCCTGTCCTCCGGATCGGGGCAACGGCTGACGAGCCCTCGACGTTCGAGGTTACCGACAACGACCGTCAGGTTGGCGTTGCTCTTCAGCAGCTTTGCCGACAGATCTCCCTGGCACATCGGGCCGAGGTGGTACAGAGCCTCGAGCACCCCGATCTGACTAGTGGTGAGCCGGACCTCCCGTAAACCAATGCTGAGGTGCGCGGTCACCGACTCGGCGGCGCGCATCAGCTTGACGTACGCTCCAAGAGCCCTGCGTTCGGCGGCGGCGGCGTGGTCGGAACCCACAGCTCCGCCCTTACGCCAGGTCGAAGATCAGAACTTCGGCGGCGTCTCCGAGGGCATCGACGACGACAGAGCTTTCGTCCTCGATGGAGGCAGCGTCCCCGGCCTCGAGGTCGTGGCCGCTAACCGTGGCTGAGCCGGCAGTGACGTGGATCCACGCACCCCGGCCGGACCCGAGTGGCAGCTCGAGGTTGCCGCCGGCCTCTACCCGTGCACGGTACAGGAGCGCGTCCTGATGCACCGTGACCGAGCCCTGACGCCCGTCTGGGGATGCCAGAACCGTGAGCGGCTTCTCTGCCGAGGGTGCTGCCACGGCTCGCTGCTCGTAGCTCGGCTCGAGCCCGGGTTGAGCAGGCTCGATCCAGATCTGGAAGAGGTGAGTCTCACGTCCATCATCGGGGTTGAACTCGCTGTGCGTGATGCCGGTTCCGGCGCTCATTCTCTGCACCTCCCCGGGACGGATAATCGAGCCGGTGCCGAGGCTGTCCCGGTGCTCGAGCGCTCCCTCGAGCACGATCGTGACGATCTCCATCTCGGCGTGGGGATGGGTGGCGAATCCGCCGCCGGGAGCGATGCGGTCGTCGTTGATGACGCGCAGGCTGCGGAAGCCCATCGCGTCGGGGTCGTAGAAGCCTCCAAACGAGAACGTGTGACGGCTGTCCAGCCATGGTAGCCGAGTCGATCCTCTTCGATCATCCCTGCGTACGTGAATCATCGCTTCCTCCCCGGCCGCCTCCCTTGCGGCACCTCAAGAGTGAGAAGGTTCGATGTCGAAATATTATTTCCCACTTCGCCGGGAGTGTAGCTGCGAGCTGACGTCGGTCGCGGAGGCATGGGAGGGGCAAAGGAGGGCCGGGTCGTCCCGGCCCTCCGAAGGCCCGTCGACGGACTGCCTATTGGAGGACGAACCTGGTGGTCAGGACGTAGCGAACGGCGACTGCCTTTCCACTCTTGTCGCGCGAGGGCTCGAACCTCCACTGGCGAACCGCGGCGACGGCAGCCTTGCTGAGCCTGTCGTCAGTGCTTCGCAGCGGGGTAATCTGGCCCACCGTACCGTCCTTCCTGATCACCACCTCGAGCAGCACGGTGCCCTGGACCTTCTCGTTGCGCGCATCCTCTGGGTATTGGGGGTTGACCTTCTTCACGATCCGGGGCTCGGTCAGGCCGGCGTGCATCCTGAACCTGACCGGAGTAGAGCTATTCCGAGCCGCCGGCTCCAGGACCACGAAAATGTAGGGGGCTTCGGCTCCGTCAGTTGCCCCGACAACGGCACGCGAGCCGCGGGCGACGGTGACAGGGGTGTCGGAGAGGACCGAGCCACCGCTCTTGAACAGCACCCGGAAGGCGGCGGCGTGTGAGGTGAGGCTCTCGAGACGTACATGAACATCCAGGTTGCTGTTCGGCTCCAGCTTGGCCTCATCTCCCGGGTAGAACTCCATGGCCTTGGTGGTCGTGCGATGCCGGCCCCCGTCAAGCCGGAAGGTCGTGACGAGCTGCTCCCACAGCTGGCTTCTGGCCAGCGAGTCGGCAACCGCGGCAGACTGCTCCTCGGCTGTCGGCGTGGCCTCAGGCGTGGCCAGTGCGATGACGCTGCCCGGCGCCAGGTAGACGGAGCCCTCCTGGTTTCCGGCTGCCGCTGGGTAGCCGATGTTCACGGTGACGAGGCAATCGACGCCCGGGCCACCGGCGAGTCCGGTTCCGGGCGCGAGGAGGAAAAGAGCGGCTGCGGTAGCCGCGGCGATGTTCTTCACGGTGTTGCTCCTTTCTCGAGCCGCAGCGGCTCGAGGTTCATGTAGAGAGGTGTCGATCCGTCGAGCCACATCACCACCACCCCACTTCCGACCGCCGGCCGTACGGTCGGCGGGGACGGTGCGTGTGTGCGGACAAGGAGGGCCAGCGCTGCGACGAGGACCACAGTCACGGCAATCGCCAGCACGGCATTTCTCCTCGGGCGCGCCTGCCGAGTTGCGATCGCACGGCCTACACGGTGAGATGCTGCCTCCGGGCCGAGGTGAGGCGGCTTGGAGACCCAATGTCGCCAGGCCTCGTCGAAGCGATCCATGTGGTCATCCTGCGGGCTCATCCGTCCCTCCCCTCCAGAGCCGTTGGAGGCGTCCCCGGGCCCGTCGGCGATGAGCTCTGACGGTCGCAGGTCTCATCCGGAGAACGGCGCCGATCTCGCTGTCGGACAGCCCCTCGACCACGGTCAAGTGCATCACGGCCCGCTGTCTCGGGGCCAGCGCCGCGAGCATGCGCTGGACATCGACTCCCGCGCCCGGGTTGGGCTCGATGTGCGGCTCAGCAGCCTCTGCCAGGCGCACCATCGGGCGGCGCCGTGCTGCCACCGCCAGGCATCGGCGGATCGTGATCCGGCCGAGCCAAATCCCGACCGCCTGCGGCTTGCGAAGGCGCCCCACCTTCTTCCAGCCCGAGATCAAGGCTTCCTGCACGACGTCCTCCGCCTCGGCGTCACCGACGATCGAGCGCGCCACACGCACCAGACGGAACCAGTGGCGCTCGACCAGCGCCGTGAACGCCGCTGTGTCTCCCGCCCTCGCGCGTTCCGCCAGCTCGACCTCGTTCGTGCTCACGATAAAGAGAGTGTCACACGGAGGCGGACCGTGTACATCGGTAGAGAGCCCATGGTTGTCATTGGACCGCACGGGTTGGCAAGGCGCGTCTCAGGCGGTAGGATTTCGCCGCGGCTCCACGTGGCCGTCAACACGGAGGTGCTCATGGCTGGCAATCTCAGGGGACGTCACCTGCTCAAGCTGCTCGACTACACGCCGGCGGAGATCGGGGACCTGCTCGAGCTCGCCGCGACGCTCAAAGCGAACAAACGAGCCGGGATCGCCGGACGAACGTTGGCCGGAAGAAACATCGCCCTCATCTTCGAGAAGCCCTCGACACGGACCCGCTGCGCCTTCACGGTCGCAGCCGTCGACGAGGGTGGCCATCCGGAGTACCTGGGGAAGGGCGACATCCAGCTCGGCAAGAAGGAGACGGTCGCCGATACCGCGCGCGTGCTGGGCCGGATGTTCGACGGCATCCAGTTCCGTGGCTTCGCCCACACGACGGTGGAGACGCTGGCCGAATTCGCCGGGGTCCCGGTGTGGAACGGGCTCACAGATACCTGGCACCCGACCCAGGTGCTGGCCGATCTGCTGACGGTCCGGGAGGAGTTCGGGCGACTGGACGGGATCGGGCTCGCTTACGTCGGAGACGGGCGTAACAACATGGCGAACTCACTCATGATCGGGTGCACCAAGGTGGGGATGGACGTTCGTATCGTGGCTCCCAAGCAGCTGCACCCCGAAGCGGACCTGGTCGAGACGGCACAGGGGATCGCGCGTGAAACGGGTGCCAAGGTCACGGTTACGGCATCGCTGGACGAAGGCGTCGACGGGGCCCACGCCGTTTACACCGACGTTTGGGCCTCGATGGGCGAGGAGGACAAGATCGGCGAGCGGATCTCGCTTCTCGGGCCGTACCAGGTGACCCGGGCGATGATGGAGGCGACGGGCAAGCGGGATGCGATCTTCCTGCACTGCCTGCCCAGCTTCCACAACCTGAACACCGAGGTCTCGCGCCTCTATCCGGACATCCGAGAGGTCGAAGACGAGGTCTTCGAGGGGCGGTGGTCGCGTGTCTTCGACGAGGCCGAGAACCGGGTCCACACGATCAAGGCGGTGATGGTGGCGACCCTCGGGTCGTAGGCAGGACGACTACCGGGCCGGCGATGATGGCCGGCCGACCCAGCAGTCCGACGAGCTGCCACCAGGCGTCTCGGCCACGCTCGGTGCGCCATGGTGCGACGGGATATCCGGGCGCGAGCCGCTCCATTTCGCCGCGGTTGATGAGCACATAGGTGATCCGATGCCTGTGGAGCCATCTGAGTGCGGCGGGCGCGCCACCCTCCTCCAGGGGCGTTCGCAGCGGCGACACGTCGTGCTGGGAGGTGACGACCATCCGTCGCGGGCACAACAGGGGGCGTGTTTCTCCGACCAGAAGGAGCCGCGCGTCGGAGGGCAGCAGCCGTGCCGCACGGTAAGCGGGCAGAGGGTCGTTGACGCGGAGCCGGGTGGTACCGCGTCCGCCGTTGATGAACGGCGCCGCCACCAAGTCGGTCGCTGCGAGGACCCGAACGCTGGGGACGATCCCGAGCGCTGCGGTCGTTACAACCACAGCACAGCCCGCCAAGCGAGTCGCTCGCGACCGTCCGGCAACGGCCAGCGCCAGCAGGAGGGCGACGGATGGTGCCAGGAAGCGTTCCAACGTGCCTGTCGCCGACCATGCGGCGAGCCCCCCCGCTATCAGGAGTGCGAGTCGGCGGCGGTCGCCGCGTGGAGCAAGCAGGGACAAGACGGCCGCCAGCAGAAGAGGGGCGACGAACCCCGCGAACGGCGCTAGCAGAGAGGGTAGGGAGAGCACGCACTGGATCGGCGAGCGGCCGGATGCGAGCCAGCTGCCGGCGTCGCGCCACAGGGTCTCGATCCCCGGCCGGTGCCAGCCGATCGGCGCGAATGGGCTACCGAGCAGTATGGCGTTCTTAACCCACCATGGCGCCGCCCCTGCGGCCAGGCCGCCGAGCGTTGCTGCTGTTGGCCAGACGCGGCGGTAGCGCACCAGGATGAGTGCGAGGATGAGCAGCCCCCAGGGAGCTCCCTGGAGGCGCGAGGCAGTAGCGATCCCCGCGAGAAGGCCGGCCGCGAACGGCGCCCACCGCAGTCGAGGCGCACCGACGGCGATCGCGACGGCCGGTACGAGAGCGACCAGGAACCAACCCTCGGCGGCCGGAAACCCGACGACGAGCCCGAGAGGGGGTGCCAGCAGGAACGCGACGCCGGCGACTTCGGCCAGCCGACGACCTGCGCCCAGCCGCCGCGCCAGAGCCGCAATCGTAGTGGCAACGAACAAGCAAGCAACGAGATGCAGGAGTGCGGGAACGCGCGGAAGGCTGGCGGCAAGCGCGGGAAGAGCGGTCAGCTGGGCGAGCGGTGGAAAGGTCGAGAAGAGATTCTCTACATGTGGGTGGAAGCCGTGCTCGATCAGCGCCTGCCAGGGCAGACCGAGGTGGTAGACCCAGGCATCGTAGAAGAAGGGGAACGCTGCCGCAGCAGGAAGCGCGAGGACGCCGCCCGCGAGGATGACGGCCGGGCGCGGCAGCAGCCGTCTCATGGAACGCCAGCGCCCCAGGCCAGCGGCTACAGCAACGACCGCGAGAATCCAAAGAGACCGCAGGGCGCCAGCGAGTCCGAGCGCCAGCAGGGGAAGGGCGAGGGCCCAGGAGCCGATGGCGAGGCTGGTTGCAGGCCGTATTCCGGGGCTGGCAGGCAGCCGCAACCAGCGGCGGACGCGGTCGCCGTAGGCCAGCAAGACGGCGGCAAGTCCGACGGTAGCGATGAGCGAGAGCAGGGCGTCGCATCCCGGCACGATGGCAACGATTGTAGCGGGGTCACGTTGTCGTGAGGTCCCTGGTATCCTGCGCAGACCATGGCCGAAGGGGTTTTCGAGCACCGCGAGCTGATGGTGTCCGGCGCCCTTGACCGGGCGATTCTCCATCTCGGTCTGCCGGCCGCCATGGCGGCCCTGTTTCAGGCAGGCTTTCTGGTCGTCGACACGTTCTGGCTGGGCCGAGTGGGGGAGGTCGCGATTGCGGCGGCTTCCACCGCCGGCTTCGTCATGTGGCTGGCGCAGACGCTTGGCGAAGGAGCTGCCGTCGGGTCGGGCGCCGTTCTCGCCCATGCGGTCGGAGCCGCCCACCACGCCGCAGCCCGGCGGGGGGCTGCTGCCGGCCTGGTGCTCGCCATCTGGGGCTCGCTGCTGGTGACGGGGGTCGGTCTCCTGCTTGCGCCGACGGTGTTCGCGTTCATGAGGACCGCGACTCCCGTTACGGCAGCCGGCTTGGGCTACCTGAGGGTGATCCTGGCGGGAATGCCCGCCTACTTTCTGTTTGCGTGGATCGCGGCTGTCTTCCGTGCCGTGGGCGACGCCCGCACGCCGCTGTGGCTTCTCGGTCTGGCGGGGCTCGTCAACGTGATCATCGACCCGATCCTGATCTTCGGGATCGGCCCGGTGCCGCGCATGGAGACCGTCGGGGCTGCCCTGGCGACCGTCCTCTCCTGGCTGGTCGCCGCCACGGTCGGATGGCACCTGCTCGGGCGCCTGGGGGTCAGGCCGTCGTTCGGCGATGCACTGCACCCCACCGAGGAGACCTGGCGTGCACTCCGCATCGGACTGCCGCTGGGGCTCGAGGGAGCGCTTTTCTCCTTCATCTACATCATTCTCACCCGGATCACGACGACCTTCGGCACCCCCGCCGTTGCCGCCCTCGGCGTTGGCCACAAGCTCGAGGTCTTCAACTACTTCGTGTGTGCCGGGCTGGGCGCGGCAGCGACCACTCTCGTGGGTCAGAACCTGGGAGCGGGAGATCCCGGACGCGCGCGACGGGCAGGGTGGCGGACGCTCTTCCTGACGGTTGTTCCTGTGGGTGCGGTGACACTGGTGCTGGTCTCAGTGCCCGCGGCAGCGATCGGCCTGTTCATCCCGGCCCCGGATGTGATCGCCGCTGGCGTGACCTACGCTCTCCTGGTTGGTATCTCGCAGCCCTTCATGGCGGCGGAGGTGGTGCTGCTCGGAGCGTTCGCGGGTGCACACCGCACGGTGGTGCCTGCAATCCTGCAGGTTGTCCTGACGGCTGCGCGGATTCCACTCGCCGCCGCCCTGGTGGCGGCCGGCTGGGGCGTCGAGGGCGTGTGGGCGGCAATCTCAGTGACCACCGTCGTCAAGGGACTCGTCCTCGCCGTGATGTTTGCCGCCGTGAAGCTGGATGTTGGCAACGCAGCCGAGATTGGAGCTACAATGACGGGACACGGGAGGTGATGAGGATGATCGAGAAGATTCGGGAGCAGCTGGGTGACAGGGCCGACCTGCTTGACTATCAGTGCCGGGGCATCAGCAAGGAGATGCTGCACCTGCCGGGTCCTGACTTCCTCGACCGGGTCGTCTCCGCCAGTGACCGCTCGCCAGTGGTGATGCGAAACCTCGCCGCCCTGTTCGGACACGGTCGGTTGGCCGGGACCGGCTACCTGTCAATGCTACCGGTCGACCAGGGGATCGAGCACTCGGGGGCCGCCTCATTCGCACCCAACCCAGCGCTCTTCGACCCGGCCAAGATCGTGGAGCTCGCCGTCGAGGGTGGGTGCAACGGCGTAGCTTCAACGCTCGGCGTGCTCGGGTCGGTGGCGCGCAGGTATGCGCACAGGATCCCGTTCATCGTCAAGATCAACCACAACGAGCTCCTCACGTACCCGCCGGTCTACGATCAGACGATGTTCGCGTCGGTTGAGCAGGCGTTCGAGCTCGGCGCGCTCGGTGTCGGGGCCACGATCTACTATGGGTCGGAGGCGTCCCGGCGTCAGATCGAGGAGGTTTCGGAGGCCTTCCAGCATGCCCACGAGCTGGGGATGTTCACGGTCCTGTGGTGTTACCTCCGCAACTCGGAGTTCAAGAAAGACGGCCAGGACTACCACGCCGCAGCGGACCTTACAGGTCAGGCCAACCACCTCGGGGTGACGATCCAGGCGGACATCGTCAAGCAGAAGCAGCCGGACCGCAACGACGGCTACACCGCCTTGAGCTTCGGCCGGACCCACAAGCTCGTCTACGGGCAACTGGTTCCGGATCACGTCATCGAGTGGACTCGGTGGCAGGTCGTCAACTGCTTCATGGGGCGCAGCGGGCTGATCAACTCCGGCGGCGCTTCCGGCAAGAACGACCTGGCCCAGGCCGTGACCACGGCGGTCATCAACAAGCGTGCCGGTGGTATGGGACTGATCTCGGGCCGCAAGGCCTTCCAGAAGCCGTTGGCGGAGGGCGTCCAGCTGCTCAATGCCATCCAGGACGTGTATCTCTGCCAAGACGTGACAGTTGCCTGATCTCTGACGAGTTCAGGATAAGACAAAAGCGGGCCAGCAGGCCCGCCTTTCTCGCTCTGCATGAGTTCTTTCAGTGAGAAGATTTCAGCATTGCCAGCATGGGGTCACCAGGGTAGCCGAGTGCTTTCCAGTCGAGGCGACCGTTGGGGCCGTGACAGTCGAGGCACTGGAGGGCGTTCTTCGCCGGCTGGACCTCGTGGAAGATGCCCATGTAGCGGGTGGTGTCGATCCACTCGTACTGCGCATCGTCGATGCCGTAGAAGTCCTTGGCGGCGTTCTTGACCGCCTTGTCGATGTTGCCGTCGGCGAAGAACTCCTCGACCACGATCGGGATGATCCAGTTCTTGCCTTTGAGAACCGGCATCTTGCCCCGGTGGAGCTTGAAGGCGCAGATGCGTGCGTTGGGATCCTTGCGCGATCCCTGGGGGACCATCATTCCCACGGAGCCGTCCGCGAGGCGTGTCACCGGCTCCTTGGGCAGCTGCTCCCAGGTCGTGCCGTTGTACCAAGCGTAGGCCGGAATCACGTCCTTGCCCATCGTGATGGTGGCGGAGTACTTGTCGGCGGCCTCATGGTAGAAGGGCTTGGACCAGTCGCGCACCATGTCGGTGGCGTCCTTCTTCGCGAAATCGGGAATGTGGCAGGTGGTGCAGTAGACGCGGCTCGTGTGGTGGTTGAGGATCTCGGCCTGGTGCGGGGCGCTGCCGTGGCAGTCATCGTTGTCACAACGTAGGCGTGCGTTCGGCATGTCGGTGCCGGAGAGGTCGGCGCCTCGTCCGCGGACGCGGTGGTCCTGGCCCGCATGACAGTCGATGCACTGCATGTCGGCGCCGTCGGTTCCCATGTGAACGTCGAACTGGGCGTTGGTGTCCGCGAGCTCATACTCGAGATCGCCGCGCTTGAAATTGGGCCCGCCGCCCGAGCCGGAGTGGCACCGCAGACACATCGCCCGCTTGGGGAGCGAGATACGCTTCGAAACCGAGTCCAGCCCGACTTGGTTCTTCCAGAGGATGGGGCGCCACTCGAGGGTGCCGTCCTCGGCCTTGTAGAGATCGCGGCGGTAGCCCGAGGCGTGACAGATCAGGCAGTCAATGTTCTCGAGCTGCTCTCGCGACATTTCCGCAGTGGGGATCTTGCCGAGGCCTGCATGGCACTTCGAGCAACCTTTGGTCAGGATCTCGCCGCGGGAGTTGCGCACGAGGCCGATCCAGTTGGCCATTGGGTTCGTACAGAAGTCATTGATGGTATTACGCTTGCCGAGTTTCTCGCCGTGTGAGTTGACGATCTGTGGGGCGGCGCCCTCCCACTGATAGTGCTGGGAGTGGAAGAACTCCTTGGCTTCCTTCATGTGGCACTTGAGGCAGGTCTTGGTGCCCTCGTAGTGCTCGAAGTACTTGGAGTGGGAGTACGTCTTGGCGGCCGCCGCCGGCATCGCCAGCAGGGCCAGCGTACCGACGGCAAGCACAAATCTCTTCAGCATGGCTGCGGTCCTCCCGTCAGAAGTGGGCGATCATGCTCAAGGAGAGCATGGAGGCATCCTTGTAGGTCGGGAACCCGAGCACCGGCGTCGAGTCGAGCTTCTTGGGCGCGCCGAGGTGCCAGCCGGACCCGGAGTAGTCATAAGAGTAGTTGATGTAGTCAAGCTTGAGCATGAAACGGCGGGCGATCTTGTGGATTAGGTAAGCCTCGATGACGTCGCCGCGGGTGTTTGTCTTCGGTGCGATGATGTCATCCTGGGCAGGTGTGAAGTTGAACCAGTACTTGGAGCCATGGTTGTACTCGAGGCCGACCATGGTGTCATCGTCGTTGAAGCTGTAGCGCGCACCGACGTAGAACATGCTGCCGTTGTGCGAGCTGGGTGTTTCGAACGGGTCCGAGAAGAGTCCGCCGAACGGCGTCGTCACCGAGTTGGGATCCGATGACATCCAGTTGTAGTTGACGAACCAGTCAAACGGGCCGTCCCGCCTCATCAGGACGATGCCGGCGATGTCGATGTCGCCAAGGTTGGCCGAGGGTGTGAAGCGCATCACGACTGGAGCCCCGACCGCCTGCCCGGTAACCGGGTTGTTGGGCAGCACCACGAGACCGTTGAAGCCGTCGGTGACGTCGAACGCGCGCGCAACCGTGGCCTGCACGAGCATCGTGTCGCTGCTCCACAGGTCGAGGTTGAGGCCGAAGAACGAGGCGTCCTTGAGACGGTCGGCCGGCTGCTGGAGCACCTCGCCATTGCCGAACCCGGACTCGTAGCCAACGCCGTAGCAGGCGCGAAGAGTGGTGTGGTCGCCGAGGTGCCAGCCGAAGGTGGCCCCGTCGAACTGAAAGTCGATCAGTGTGCCCATCGGCGTGCCGCCGCGCATCTCACCCTGGCGAAGGTTGAGGGGCGGGCCACCGGTGGAGGGTCGGCGCCCGATCGAGAGGTAGATCGGGAGGCCGGCGATGTCCTTCCACGTGAAGTAGGCGCGCTCGACCCGCAGGATGTCCGAGTTCGGCGTGCCGACGGTGTTGCCGTCGATGTCGAGCGAGTTGGCTTGGCCGTTGAACACCTGGACGCCGGTGGAGTCGCCCCACACCTTGTACATGCTGAGCCGGCCCGAGAAGGAGACGTTGTCCGCAACCGGGGCGTCGAGGTTGAGGCGCAGGCGATCTGTATACATGATGTGGTTGTCGGCCTGATAGCCGTTGACGTGTGTCGCCGGCAGGAGCATGCCGAACAGCTGCTGCTGCAGCTCGGGAGGGAATTGCGCCATCGCCTGCTTGAGCTGATTGAAGGTCAGGTTTTGGGTGAAGTACTGGTAGCTGCCGTAGTTGGCGGCAATGAAGCTGTTGACATCGTTGAGGCTGGACGGCGGATGGCCGGTGGCGCCCATGTAGAACATCGTGTTCACGAGCAGGTTCTGGAGCAGCATGCCGTCAAAGTGGGAAGGGATCGAGGCATCAATGGAGTGCGCCTCGAACCGGAAGTCGCCCGTAAAGTTGATGCGGTCGATGGCGGCCTTGCGCTCGACCTTCATCACCTTGTGGCGGGTGCTGTTGGCCTGCCTCGCGTTGTCCTTGGTGCGCTGCTCGAGCTGGTTGAGGCGCTGCTCGAGCTGCTTGATGGTCTGTCTGAGGGCATCGATCTCGTTTTGGGTCGGCTGCGGGCTCTGGGCGTAGCCGAGCCCGGCGGTAAGCAGGATGCCCGCCGCGGCGAGACTCAAGGTTCTTCGCATCACATCCTCCTTCTCGTTGTCAGGCCTGATCAGCCGCAGGTCATCGGGTGCTCGGAGTCGGCCGCGTGGTCGACGGCGAACTTCTGGATCTTCTTCAGCATGTCGGGTGTGATGAGCTCAAGGACCTTCGCGTTGTCATGCTTGGGATCGACCACGTTCTTGTGGGTTCTTTCGTAGTTCTTGGTGAAGAACTCGGTCCACTGGTCCTGGATCAAGGTCATCGGCGTGTACTCGCCGTTGGGCGAGTCGGCGGTGTGGCACGGCTTGCAGTACTCCTTGTAGAGCTCGCGGCCACTGGGCGCCTTGTCCTTGGCGGTCGCGAGGCCGGTCAGGGCGAGGGCGGCCACGGCGACGGTGACGACGGTGACGATCTTGGTGGTCAGACGCATTCGGAACCTCCTTGTGCCAGACTTCACATAGATGACTCGTGGAGGCCCGTGCGGAAGACCTTCACGCGACTTCTTTGTGAAAATATACGCAATTGCTAAATATGTCAAGACACATAGACTTATATGTCCACTTGGATATATGCTCTAGTGTTCTACAATAAGAGGTTCAGATCGGCTTCCGCCAGACAATCAGGTACGCCCAGTTGGCGAGGATGACCGCTCCTAAAGTGATGCGAAACCACAGGGGCCAGGGCCGGGGAGTCGCCGGAATCGGGAGGTTGACGCCTGCCCACAACGGTGCGATCAAGCCTCCGAGAACGAATGCCGCACCGGCGAGCGCAACCAACGGGTTCGCGGTCAGGGCCTGGAGGGGGTGGCCGTGAAGCGCAGCGAGGGCGGCGTGTGTGCTGCCGCAGGTTGGGCAAGGGATCCCGGTGAGTGACCGGAAGGCGCACTTGGGAAGAAAAGCGGCCAAGACGAGCCAGAGCGGGCGCAGAAGGAAGGCGGATGCCACGAGTACACCCCACAAGAACGCCAGCTGGCGCTCCTCACGACGCAGCTTGCGCCAGGTCACCGGGCGTGGCTCGCGGCTCCCGCGATGGCGGCAGTGATGGCGGCACCGGAGATCGCGAAAACAACTGCGATGCAGACGCAACAAAGGGCCAGCGGCACCAACACGGCTACGGCAGCCTTGCCCTGAGAGATCCGGTGCGCCTGTGCGATACCGATGATCTCGAGAACGAGCGCCCAGATCGATGCAGCCAGGCCCCCACATAGCGGCACGACTTGCGCGAGCTGCGCGGTGGTGGCGTACGACATGACCCTGAACGTCGCGTCGAAGCCTTCCTGGGCCCCGCCGATGATCATCAGCATGAGGTGAACGATCCCCGACCAGATAAACAGGCCGAGGAGGATGAACACGGGTGCGAAGATCATCAGGGCTGCCGTGACGGCGATGGGGAAGCCCTGCTCGAAACGGTTCATGCCGGGCCACGCCTGCCAGGACAGCCCACGGAAGGCGAGGCTGTACAGCTGGGACACGATGATCGCAGTCCAGCCGACGATGACGGCATACAGGATTGGCCTTCCGAGGTCGCCGGCTCGGCGCATGCGGCCGAACGCTTCGGTGGGTTTGCTGACAAACAGCTTCGCGGTTTCGAACAGGCCTTCCAGGAACGGGTAGCCGGTCTCCTCCCACGGCAACGCTCGAGCTTCGGGCGGCGGGGGACCCTGTGGCGGTTCCTCCATGGTCGACGGCACCATCGGGGGCTCATCACCGGGTGGCGGCGGGGGTGGAATGGCCATGTCTGCCTCCTTGCCTTCTTGTACGGCGATTCTACCAGTGTTGCGACGCCCACATCGCCCGAAGGCGCGGTATGATGTCGGACCCCCCCGGGTCTGGAGGCCGAGGCGTGGCCCGGGGCGGGGGAGGAGGCGGCCGTGGCCAAGACCCTTGAGGACGCGTTGGCCCTGATCCGGGATCACTCCGTCGAGATGGTCGATCTCAAGTTCTGCGACCTGTGGGGGCGGTGGCGTCATGTCACCATCCCGGCAGAGAGGTTCGGCCCCGAACTCATGGATCGCGGCATCGCCTTCGATGGCTCGAGCGTAGGCTTCAAGTCTATCAGCTCGGGTGACATGGTGATGGTTCCCGATCTTGAAACGGGCTGGCTCGATCCGTTTTGGGAGGTGCCTGCCCTGAGCTTCATCTGTACGACGCTCGAGGCCGACACCCGGCAGCTGTTTCCGTACGATCCACGCTCGATAGCACGGCGGGCCGAGCACTACCTCCGCCGGAGCGGAATCGCCGACCTCAGCCTGTGGGGCCCGGAGTTCGAGTTCTACGTTTTTTCCGGCGTCTCCTACGAGAACGACATGCACACGGCCGCCTACCGCGTCGAGTCGGAGGAAGGCGACTGGCAGAGCCACTTGATGGGGACCGGATACACGATCGCGCGCCACGGGGGCTACCACGCCATTCCGCCGCAGGACAGGCTGTTCAACCTGCGGGCGCGGATTTGCGGGCACCTGCGGGAGGTCGGCGTACCCGTCAAGTACCACCATCACGAGGTCGGTGGTCCCGGCCAGTGCGAAATCGAGACCCCGATGCTCCCGCTGGTGACCGCGGCCGACGCTGCCCTCACCGTCAAGTACGTGGCCCGGATGGCCGCTATTGCTTCCGGCCAGACCGCTACCTTCATGCCCAAGCCTCTGTTCGGGGAGGCCGGCTCCGGCATGCACTGCCACCAGCGCTTGGAGAAGGCAGGCCAGAACACCTTCTTCGACGAGTCCGGCTACGCTCGGCTGAGCGAGACC
>JAJDNH010000120.1 GCA_022340775.1 Acidobacteriota bacterium | reverse complement strand
GACACCTGGTACCAGCCCGGAGAATCGACCACGACCTTGATGGCGCTGCTCGAGCCGGCCAGCTGCCACTGGACTTTGCCGGAGCGGTCCACCAGGCCTACCGGACGCGCATAACCACTCGCCCTCACGCCCCGCGCCGTCACGGCGCCGGTGATGCCCGCGGTGCCGGCGTCAAGAACGTGGGTCACGCCGGCGGAAGCCGCCCCGGAGCGTTGCGGGTTCTTGATCAGCTGATGCCTGGCTGCTCTGGCAGCCTCGCTCACGGTGCGGGCGCGCGCCACCCTCGGCGCGGGCCCGGTGGCCGCCACGGCCTCGAACGGCCCGTGCCAGCTGCTGGCCCCACCGAGCCCCACGTCCTCGAGCCAGTAGCGATCACCCGTGCGGCCGTCCGGATCCCACCAGGAGTAGGAGTAGCCGGCTGACAGCGACTGGCCGCGGAAGGAAAGCGCCGAGCCGGCAATCAGCCCGTGGCCGACCGCGACCTTCGTCCCATCACGCTCCCTGTAGACACGGAAACCCAGGTTTGACGCCTCAAACCCCGTGTGCCAGCGCAACAGCGCACCGCGACCATACGACTGCGCATCGAACGACTCGAGATCGACTGCCGTCAGAGTCCATGGCTTCAGCGTCAAGGCACCCAGGGCCCACAAGGTACTCGAGCCGAGGGAATAGGTCGGCACCTCGAAGCTCGAGGCCGAGTACTTCCCGCTCGAGTGGCCTCGAAGGTTGGTGGTGGTCAGATTCCAGAGCGTCGTCTCACCGTTTCCGACCGTTGACGTGATCGCAGAGTTCGTGGCAATCACGTCTAGGAGCAACGCATAGGGCGCACTAAGAAGGCCGACCTGCGCCAGGTTGTTGGCGGTCTGGTTGTTGCCGAAGGTCCTGCCCACGAACGGAGCAGCCTGGTCGACGCCGCAGGCCATGATGGCGCCGCCGACGATCTCGGCGGTCTGGCCCGAGGTCATCGTAATCGTTACATTCGCAGCTCCTGGGGACGGCGCGGTCAGTGTCCACATCTCTACGCGCTTGCGGGCGTTGTCGTTGGTTGTATCCGATGACCCCGCGGTGGCAGGTTGATACGTCAGATTGGTTGCGCCCCACGTCACGCTTGCAACTGGCGAGACGTTGCCGGCCAGCTTCATGAGCGCAACTGGAACCACCAGGATTCCGAAGTTGCACTGTGTGGTGGCCGGCACCGTAAACGGGAACTGCAGTGACGACTGCTCGCCTCCGGTGGTGTTCGCCGAGGTGCTGCTGTAGTAGCTCACACACGGTGTGTTTATCGGGCAGGTTGGCGGGGCCAACTGTGCTGAAGCCTGGTGAGCAGCTCCAACGACCAGCAAGCCGGCTATCGCCAAGCTCACGCACAGCGGCCGTGGAGTGGTCCTCGCGTGGGCTCGTATCGTGAGCAGACTCTGCTTTATCCGTGCCATAGGACCGCCCTTCACCGTACCCCTGAGCGTGGACTTCCGGCCAGGAGCTGTAACGCTTGCCTCAATAAACCAGAACCGGAGCGCTCTCCTCCGACAGCGTTCGTGCCAAGACTCATACAGATACTAGGCGCGTCGAGACTCGGAGTCAAGTTCACATCGGCAATCCTGCGACTATATTGAAGGACGGGCACGACCAAATGTCACGTCTTCTGTCCGCCAGTGAACGTTGCGGCGAAGCCTAGGATGGCCACTGCAGCCTCCTCGGCCTCGCCCCGATCTCCCTTGACGGCCGGCGCCGACTCGGCAACCTGCTGGAGCACTGGGAGCACAACCTCCGGCTGGCGCCGCGCAGACAAAGTGTTGGCAAGCAGCTCGAGCACCGTCTCGCCGGGTGAAAGAGGCTGCGGCTTCCAGGCGGCTCCCTCAGCGAAGGTCGCAGCGACGATTGCCCCGACAGGCAACGGTCCCTCGCCGATCGTCCCCCCAAGCTCCTCGACCGTCACCGGGTCACCCCTGTACGGATCGGTGCAGCGCAACGAGAGTGGGCGCGCAAACGGGTGGACGAGCCCCTCATGATCGAGGACCGCGAACTCGTCCGAGAAATAGGTTGCACCCGCGCGAACGAGCGCCGCGACCAGTGAGGACTTGCCGGAGAAGCTGCGGCCCGGCATGACGATCGCCCGCCCGCAGACGCCGACGACGCCGGCGTGGACGAACACCCTCCCCCTCGCCATCTCGCCGACGAACAGGTGGAGGTCCTTCTCCAGCGCGCCCAGCGCCAGCTCGAGGTCGTCCGTGCGCTCCAGTCTCATGGCGTCGGAGTACACAACGTGAAGCCGCCGGACGGGCCCGGCCTCGCCTTCGTCGCCGACGATCATCGAGTACAGAAGCTCAACCTCCGGGTCGTCAGACGGCTCCCAGCCGTAGGGCAGGACTTCCGGGAGCCGCCCCATCACCGAGGCATCGGACACACGGATCCCGAGGTGAAGCCCGTAGGCGCTGAACGCCATCCCATCCGCCCACACGAGGCGGTCGAGCTTCTGGACTCAGGTCGAGGGGTCCTTGTAGTAGGGCGGCTGGCCAGTCATGTGCGGCCGGCTCCGGTAGCGTCGTTCATGAAGCGGATCATAGCAGGAAGGGAAACGGTAGACGGGAAACGCTTCCCCCGCCCACCCGGTAACGAAGTGACGGAGTGATGGAGTGACGGAGTCCACCGCCCGCCCGGGAGAAGAAGACCCCCTCCCACCCAGATCCTTCTTCCCTCGCTTCGCTCGCTCATCAGGATGACACGGGGGAAGACGCTGCGTTCCGCGGGTCCCGTAGGCGGGTGCTTCAGCGCCCGCCCCCGGCGCCGCTGGGAGAACCTGACGACCCAATGACCCGCTGAAGCAACCTGGGGGCGCGCCCTGAAGGACGCGCCTACACGAACGTTTCGTGTAATCCGTGGTTCATCTGTCTTCTTGCAGCTCCTTGCGCTCGACCTTCTGACGCCACCCAGAGCATCCCACACGAAACAGCAGCCCGCGCTCCCCTCAAAGAAAATCCGTGTAATCCGTGTAATCCGTGGTGAGATCCTCGGTTCCTTCTGTCATTCTGAGGAGCCGTAGGCGACGAAGAATCTGGGCGGGCGGGAGGTCGTGCGCTACATCAGCGCCCGGAACCTGATCCGCCCACCCAAGCCGGCCGGCGAGGCGCCGCCTACCACAACAGGTCCTGGACTCCCATCGCCCGAGGCCGCTACACTCGTCGGTGTCGATCAAGCCAGGAACACCCGGATCCCCGCACCACAGAGCCACCGGCGTGCGCCTGCCGGAGGCAATCCTCCTGCTCGCACGAGCGATCGAAGGTGATGAGGATGGGCTGCGCGCCGTACTGCAGCTCGAGGGGGCCGAGCGGCTTGCCGCCGGCCACCGCCTGGCGCCGGCTCTGGCGCTACGGGCGCGCTCCGCCTGGGTCGAGAATCCGATACTTCAGACATGGAAGCGCGACCTGATGTGGGTGGCGGGCCGTTGGCTGGCGTTGCGTCAGTCTCTGGAGGATCTCTCACGGGTTCTCGGCGCCGAGGACATCCCGTGGTTCCCGATCAAAGGGGGGGACCTCGCCTTTCGCGTCTACGACTCGATCGAGGAGCGGCCGGCCGGCGACCTCGACGTCCTGGTGCCCGCCGACCGCGTCGAGCACGCTCTGGAGGCCCTGCTCGACGGCGGTTATCGGTATTCCCTCCCACCCGGGCGCCACGGCCTCGACTTCGTACGGGATGAGGGTTACAACTACCAGCTCGTCCAGCCCGTCGGTACGCTTCTCGAGCTCCACTTCCGCCTTTGGGGGATTGTACCGGAGGGCCTCGCTGCCGACCTCTTCGGTGCTTCCAAGCCGGACGCTTCTCTCGGCCCGACCGCGCGCCGGCTGCCTCTTCCCCACGCCTTCGTTATTGCCGCGGTCCACCACTGGAACTCCGACCCGCCCCACCCGCTCCTCGGCCTTTGGGACCTCAGGAAGATCATGCAG
>JAJDNH010000117.1 GCA_022340775.1 Acidobacteriota bacterium | reverse complement strand
GAGAACAACAATCCGGACGGTTTTCACGATCGCGATTGTCCTGCTCGCAGCCAACACGACTGCCGATACCAGCACGGACATGAAGATCCTGAGCTACCCAGTTGGCGTGGTGGCTGGCAAGATCCCGGTCGAGGTCGACCTTGGAGCAACCGGCGCGCCGGCCGAGCTCTTTCTCGACGGTACGAAGGTGTGCTCGCTCACCGCCGCCAGGGCGCGCTGCATGGTCGATCTGGAGGCGGACCCGCACGTCCACCTCCTGGAGCTCCTGCGCCAAGACGCGAGCGGAAAGGTGACCGCGCGCACTACTCGGTGGATCAACCGTCCCGGCGACGAGGCCGAGCTCTCGATCCGGCTGGACTCCCGGACCAGCCAGGGAATCTGCCACGGCCACATGGTGTGGTTTCACCCTCTCAAAAAAGACCCTCTTGTGCTGCAGATCCTGGAGAACGGCCGCAGCCTTCGGATCCTCGATGCCAGGGGATCGTTCGCGTTCCCGTGCCCGGATCCTTCGATCCCCCACATGCTGGCGGCCTCGGCCATCTTCCCGGACGGACGGCGGGCCGAAGGGGTGGCGTTGTCCGGCGGCTTTGGAGGGGAAACGACGGCCGGGCTCACGGCGGTACCGCTCGCCGTCAAGGCCAAGACTGCCGACCCATGCAAAGAGGTTGCAACGGATCTGGGCGACCATGACCTTCGGGTCGGCAAGAGCGGCTTCGAGGTCGTCTTCGTCCTCGACCCCAGTGCCGCCTACATCACTCTCTACAAGTCGGGCTGGTTCGCCGGCCGGCTGCCGCGCACGTCCGCGACCACCAAGGTCATGGGGCAGATTGTCCAGCACGGCGAAAGAGGCAGTGAGCCACGGCCTCACAACTCCTGGAAGAAGGCCGAGGCCAGCCTCATCGGCGCCGACAAGCTGTGGTTCGTCTTGCCCGACCAGCATCTCCAACGCGCCAACGGATTCAGCCGGGGAAAGATGAACTGGCTCCAGCTGCTGTTCGACTTCGGCCCGGTCAAACTCAAGACGAAGCCGCGACTGGCCGATGCAGTCGTGGCATCGGGCCTGGTGGCGGCGGCAGGGCCGCGCCGAAGGGCGGTGGTGCTGCTTCTCGGAGACAAGGCATCGCAGGACTCCAGCAGCTTCACACCCTCACAGGCCCGCGAGTACCTCGCCGAGGTCGGCGTCCCACTGTTCGTCCTTCGAAACGGCAAGGTCCGTGACGACGGCTGGCCCAAGGGCTATCCGACCCGCAACATGGAGAGCATGCAGGAAGCCCTGGAGCACGTCCGCAACCAGCTTGACCGCCAGTGCGTGGCGTGGTTCCGAGGGGAGCTGTCCCCGAATCAGGTCGCTGCGCTGCTTCCCGCCGACCTGCAGGTCGCGGGACGCGGCGAGGCGGCCCCAACAGAGATCGAGTCGGTGTGGCGGCGGGCCGAGCTGGGAGAGAAGGAACCGGCCGCGCAGCAGGGTGTCACACGACAGCAGAAGGTGTGGCACGGGCGAGTCGAGGTCAGCGCGGTGACTGTTCTGGTCAAGGCGCTCGACTCCGATGGCAAACCGGTGTCCGACCTCGACGCCGGCCAGCTGCAGGTTGCCGAGGATGGGCGTCCGGCAGCGGTCCTCGGTCTCGAGCGAATCCCCGCGCTGGCTACCGGGTCCCAGGCATCCGGGAGCACGCCGTCACAACAAGGCCCGGCGCGGAAGGCCGCCGCCGGCACGCGTGCGCTGCCGGTGTCGGTTTACGTCGATCGCAGGCTCGGCGGCTCGGCGGACCTGGCCGGTCCCTTGAACGCCCTCGCTGAGCGAGCCGACTGGCTTACCTCTCTCGGACCGGTGGATGTCGCGGTCGCCGACCGCGGAGTCGAGGCGGATCTCGTCAACGGCCGAGATCCGAAGGCGGTGCGGGAGGCCTTGGAGCAGCTGGCCGCTCACCCCTCCGGCAGGCACGCCGTCGAAGCCATTCGAACACGCTTCCTGAGGGACATCAAGAAGATCCCCAACCGCCTCACGCGCGACGATCTTCTGCGCGAAAGCGGAGACCAGACTCTGCGGGATCGCCTGGCCAGGAGGCAGGAGGTCCCCGAGCTCTCGCGCTCCCAGGTGCTGGTCGCGGCCCGCAGCGCCCTCCTCGAGGAGGACGGGCTCCTCCGACAGGAGGCCGTCCGGCTGTCCGACTGGGCACTGGCTAGCCCCGCCACGGGCCCGCGCCTGCTCCTGGTTGTCGGCGCCGGCTTCGACGAGGACCCGGTCGACTTCTACCTCCCGTTTGTGGAGAAGTTGGAACCTCACAACGCAGCCTCGGCGCGAGAGGAGTTCAAACGCTACCGCCAGTCGGCACGGGTCAACGGGATCGCCCGAGCTCTGGCAGCCGCCGGGTGGCTCGTCATGCCAGTGGCGGGCCGAGCTTCGGGCTCGCAGACCTCGAGCGCCGAGTTCGGCGGCGGCGACCGGTTCCAGGCGTTCCTCAGCGCCTCTCCGGAGGTCATCAGAACACAGAGCCCCGAATGGCTCCTCCTCGATCCCGTAGGCATGCAGGAGCATCTGGCCGGGCCGAGCGGCGGCGAGGTCGTGATGGGGGCCAAAGGGCTGGATCGGCTGGAGCAGCAGGCATCCGGCTGGTACCAGCTGACCTACCAGCTCGACCGCGGCCCGGACGGCGCCGCTCACGAACTCGCCGTCACGATCTCGCGCCCAGGAATCAAGCTCTCAACGACTCGGGTGATCGCGTCCGAGACCACCGAGGGCGAGGCCAGCGCTCGTCTGGACCGGCTCATGCGCGGTTCCGAGGAGAAAGGCGACCTTGGGGTGAGCGCAACGGTCTCGGCGCCGCAGCGCAGGGGAAAGGACGGGCTCGGGGCGATATTGACAGTCAACGTCGATGCCGGCCCACTCGCCTCGCTCTTCTCTGAGGGTCGGGAGAGGATCTTCCGTGTCTCGCTGGAGGTACGGACGAAGGACGCCCAGCCCTTCTTCCTCCACCGCCTCGTCACGGCAAACGACCCCCAGCTGCGCTACGAAGCTCCGCTGCAATGGCCGGCCGGCCAGGCGCAGCTGGCCGTCACGGCGGAGGATCTGGGCACCGGGGCGTGGGGTGGCACGGTCCAGGAGCTCCCCACGCAGTAGGCAACGAGCGACCGGATACCCGCGGCCGCAGGAACCGCCCGAAGGCGCGGGCCTCGGGAGCAGGCTTGGCGTCCGATGCATCTGCCGTCACACCGGGCCACGCGGCGGCCCATAAGACGCTCCCTGCTTCCGTGTCGTTAGCCCTCTACGTCATCCAGCGCCCGGTAGTCGGCGGCGATGGGTAAGCGGCGGCCGCCGCCGAACGCCTTGCTGGTGAGCTTGATTCCGGGAGCAGCCTGTCGGCGCTTGTACTCGGCCCCGTCGATCAGGCGGATGACCCTGCGGACCACGGCCCCATCCAAGCCCTCGCCCACAATCTCTCGCGGCGACCGGTTCTGCTCCACATAGAGCTCGAGGATGCGGTCGAGCACGTCGTACGGCGGCAGGGAGTCCTGGTCGGTCTGCCCCGGGCTGAGCTCGGCCGAAGGCGCCTTCGTCAGGATGCTCTCCGGGATCACCGTCCGCTCACGGTTGAGCCATCGGCAGATCTGGTAGACCATCGTCTTGGGCACGTCGCTGATCACCGCGAGGCCCCCGGACATGTCGCCGTAGAGGGTGCAGTAGCCGACTGCGAGCTCGGACTTGTTGCCGGTCGACAGCAGCAGCCGGCCCAGCTTGTTGGAGAGCGCCATGAGCACGTTGCCGCGCACCCGTGCCTGGATGTTCTCCTCGGTGACGTCGGCCTCCAGGCCCGAGAACGAGGGCATCATGGTGTCCAGGTAGACCTGGAAAACCTCATCGACCGGGATGACGCGGAGCTCGACGCCGAGCGCCGCGGCGAGGGCCTCGGCATCTGAGAGACTCGCCTCCGACGAGTACCGGGTGGGCATCGCCACCGCCAGCACGTTTTCGGGCCCCAGGGCGTCGGCGGCAACGGCAGCGGTCAGCGCCGAGTCGATGCCGCCGGAGAGCCCGAGCACGACCTCGCGGAAGCCGCACTTGCTGGCGTAGTCGGCCAGCCCGAGGACAAGGGCCCGGTACGCGGCCTCGACGTCATCGGCCGCAACCGGTCTGATCTCACCCGCGGCTGCCGTCGCTGCACCGGCGCCCGTCAGGGCCGCGTCCGGGATCTCGTAGAACAGGAGGTCCTCTGCGAAGTCGCGGGCCCGCAGCACCAGCCTTCCGGTAGGGTCAAAGCCGAGTGAGTGCCCGTCGAAGACCAGCTCGTCGTTGGCTCCGACCTGGTTGGCCGCGAGCAGGTAGCGTCCGTGCTTCGCAGCTTCGGCCGACAACATGGCCCGCCGAAGCTCTCCCTTGCCGACCGTGAACGGGCTGGCGGAGATGTTGATCAGCAGCTGTGCGCCCTGATCCACCAGCTCGGCCACGGGATCGCGTCGGTACAGCCTCTGCGGCCAGAAGTCAGGATCGTTCCAGATGTCCTCGCAAATCGTGACCCCGAGCCGGACGTTCCGGAACTCCAGCGGGCGGGCGGCGCCTCCGGGCTCGAAATGCCTCGCCTCGTCGAAGACGTCGTACGTCGGCAGCAGGCACTTGCGATAGATCCCGACCACCTTCCCCCGGTGGCACAGCGCTGCCGAGTTGAGGAGACGCTTGCCGGTCGCGTCGGGGTTTCGGTCGACAAAACCGACGACGATGCCGAGGCTGTCATCGGAAAGAGCCGCCACCCGTTCCAGCTGAACCAAATTGCGAGCCACGAAATCGGAGCGGTCCAGGAGGTCCTTGGGCGGGTAGCCGGTGGTTGCCAGCTCCGAGAAGAGAAGAAGGTCGACGCGCTGACTCCTGGCGCCTTCGGCGGCCGACCGCATCTTCTCGAGGTTGGTGTCGAACGCCCCGATCGTGAAGTCCAGCTGCGCGATCCCGACCCTCATGCGCGCCTCCCCTACGGCCGCCAGCATATACGATAAGATCGGCGATCATCACCGCCCAGCGACCAACGTCGCACGCGGTAGGTGCTCTCATGGAGGGAATGACGTGAGCCCCAGTCGGGATGTCGGAACCCACCCCCGGAGTCTCCTCGCCTACCAGAGGGATCCGTACCTGAGGAAGCTGGAGACGAACGTACGCGCCGCCGGTCATGACGAGAACGGTAACTGGGTCGAGCTCACAGACACCATCCTCTATCCGGAGGGCGGCGGTCAGCCGGCCGACCACGGTTGGATCGGCGCCGCCGCCGTCATCGACGTGCAGCATGTCAGCAACACGATTCGTCACGTCATCGACGGCGAGCCCCCTCAGGGGCGGGTTGAGGTGGCTGTCGATTGGGACCGACGGTTCGACCACATGCAGCAGCACACCGGCCAGCATCTGCTGACGGCCGTGGCGCTCGACCGCTTCGGCTTCCGCACCACGGCCTTCCACCTCGGACCCGAAGTGAGCGACATCGAGCTCGACAACCCGGGCATCCAGACCACCACCCTGCGCGAGATTGAAGCGGCCGTGGCGGCTGAAATCCGCGCCGCACGCAGCGTGCGCGACCGCTGGGTGATGCCGGAGGCCATGGCGAACCTGCCGGTCAGAACGCGGGGGTTGCCGGAAGGGCACAGCGGGCTCGTACGCTTGGTCGAGATCGACGATCTCGACCTCAACACGTGTGGCGGCACGCATCTGCGCTCGACCGCCGAGCTCGAGACCATCGCGCTGGTAGGGACGGAGCCAATGCGGGGAGGAACACGCGTGCACTTCGTGTTCGGTGGCCGCGTCCGCAGCCGGCTTGCGGCGCACGAGCAGCGCGGCGCGCTCCTGCGCGACCTCCTCGGCGCTCCCGACGCCGATCTCCCTGCGGTTGCCGAGCTCAAGCTGGAGCAGCTCAAGCAGGCTCAACGCGAAGGACGACGGCTGCGCGAGCAACTGGCCGAGCTGCTGGCGGGCGGGCTCACGGCCTCGATGGACCCTGTTGCAACGTGTCACCTCGACGCCGGGCAGGTCGACCTACTCCGGCCCCTTGCCTCCCGACTCGCCGGCGGGTGCGGGCCGGCGGCGTTCCTCCTCGCGGCCGACGACGGAACGTTCGCGGTCGCACTGGGCGAGTCGTGCACGATCGAAGTCACCGAGCTCGGCCAGCTGGTGGCCAAGATCCTGGAGGGTAAGGGCGGCGGACGGAACCGGCTCTTCCAGGGCAAAGCGGATCATCCGGAGCTCCTGGAAGCCGCAGCCGCAGCCGTGCGCGACGCTCTGCGCAACTGAGGTCCGCCCCTGACCAGGGATCGACCCGCGTCAATCAGCAATTGCGTTCTGAGCCACGCCTCGGCGAAGAGAACTCGCCCCGCCGGGTGGTTCCGGCGGGGCGCCAAGGAGGAGGTTAGCTCCGCTCCACACGTTCCTTCCGACCGTTCTACGGAACAGAATGCGCCTGCGTTTGGAGACGTTGGACAGACTGAGAGCAGGAGTTGCTCCTTGTGATACGATCGCATGGTTCCCAGCATAACCCCGCGGCCGCGGGCAGGTTGTGAGGTGACAAGGTATGGCCGAAAAAGAGTTTATTGGGCACTACCACATCGTTTCCGAGCTTGGGCGCGGGGGCATGGGAGTCGTGTACAAGGCGCACGAGGAGTCCCTCAACCGGTTTGTCGCCATCAAGGTCCTCGGCAAGCATCTAACCTCCGACGCGTCGTACGTCCAGCGCTTCGCCCGAGAAGCGCAAGCGGCCGCCAAGCTGAGTCATCCCAACATCGTTCAGATCTACTTCATCGGCGAGGACGACGGGCAGCACTACTTCGTCATGGAGTTCGTGCACGGAACCAGCGTGCAGGGGCTGGTTCGCTCTCAGGGTAGGCTGCAGCCGGCGGCAGCGGCCCGGCTGGTTCTGCAGGCTGCTTCCGGCCTTTCTGCGGCACACGCGGTCGGCATCATCCACCGTGACATCAAGCCCGCCAACCTCCTGGTGGACGATCGGGGCCTGGTGAAGATTGCTGACTTCGGCCTCGCTCTCGCCACCGAGGCGGCGACGCGCTTGACCGCCACCGGCATGTTCATGGGAACGCCGGGGTATCTGTCCCCCGAGCAATGCCTCAACGAGAAGGTCGACCACCGCGCCGACATCTACTCGCTGGGCGTCACGTTCTACGAGATGCTCACCGGCCAGATGCCATTCCACGCCGAGTCGCCCTTGGCTCTTCTCAGACAAATCGTGGAGGTCGAACCGCCGCCCGTGCACGAGCTCAACCCCGATGTCGACGATGAGCTGCGGGCCGTGATCTCCCAGATGATGGCGAAGGACCCGGCCCAGCGGTACCCGAACTGTCGTCAACTCATCACCGACCTCCAGAAGTGGCTGGCCGCTCACGCGGATGCCGCCACCGCCGAGATCAGCGACACCGAAGCGGCAGTAGGAGTGATCGCTGCCTCGTCGGCTCACGAGGCACGTACCGAGCTCAATCTGGATCCGACCGTGGTCGTCGCCGGCGGCTCGGGTTCGGCGCCGTCGCCCACGCCCCCACCCGTCACGCCACCACCCGCGGCACCGCCCCCTGGGGCTCCTGCTCAACCCGCCGCCACGGTGCCGGCACCCAAGGCCGCACAGACCGCGACGGCAGCGCCTCCCACCGATGCATCGAGCTCGGAACCTGCCGTCCCGACCCAGCAGCCAACCCGGCAGGGCGGCGGCGGGCGGAGCGCTGTCGCCGTCGTTGCCATCATCGTCCTTCTGCTCGCTCTCGGCGCCACCGCCGCCGTCGTGGCGTGGAAGAGCGGTGCGCTGGCCAGGGCGTGGGCAGCAGTTGCGGGCAGCTCCGAGCAGGAGCAGGCTACCGAATCGACGGAAGTGCCGAGTGCGAGCTCGTCGGAGCCGGTGTCCTCGACCCCGACTGATGCCGGACAACCGGGCACGACACAAGCCATGCGCGAGGTCCACGATGAGCCCGGAGCTCCGACCGGCTTCGCGGATCGGTCGGCCGCAGGAGCGGAACAACCTCAAGCCGTCGACACCGAGGAGACCACGCCGGCCTCAAGGGAAACCGCGGCCGGTCCAAAGACCGCGGACACTGCTTCGGCTGCCAGCACCCTGAGGAGATCGGAGGCGGCAGGCGCTGTCAGGGAACCAGCGTCCTCAGGCAAGACCGGGATGGCACATGTGGTTCCCGCGGCGGCTCCTTCGGGAGTCGCGGTGGTTGCCTACGGAGAGCCGTTGTTTGCCGGCGAGGGAGAGCAGTACCTCGAGAGCCGTCTCGCCAAGGCGGGTGTCAAGCTGATAGACGAGAAGACCCTGCCCGGCGTCATGGACCTGGTGGAAGGCGACCACGTCTCGACCTCCGACCTGCTGCGCAGGCTGAGCGGGGTCGCGGCTCGGGTGGTCCTGCTGCGCGTCGAGTACCTCGGTGACCGCCAGCTCCGCTACATGGGCCGTTCGGAGCCGGCCTACCAGTCGCGTCTGACCCTGATGTGTGTCGATCCCGCCACCGGGAAAGCGCTGGCCCCAAGCTGGACAGAGAAGGTCGAGTACACCCGAGTGCAAACCTCCCGGGCGGCCGAAAAGTCGCTGCGTGACCCAGTTGCGAATCTGGTCGCGCTGCTCAAGAAGTAGTCGCGGCCGCACCGACGGCTTCCTGCGCAAGGCTGAGACCTGATATCCTCGGGTGAGTGGACGAGGTGACGCGGTCACGGCGGGTCGTGATCGTCGACGACTCGGCGATCCAGTGTGCAGTTTGGCGCACCTTCCTCGAAGAGCGGTACGGCGAAAGGGTCGCCGTCGAAGCCTACACCGACCCGACCCAAGCGTTGGACCAACTCGATTCGAGCATTCATCTCCTGTTGTTGGATTGGGAGATGCCAGGGCTCGACGGACGGGCTGTCCTCGAAGAGGCATGCCGGCGCGGAGTCAACCCAAAACGCATCATTATCACCTCCGCCCACCCCGCCGGCACGCTTCACGAGCGCTTCGACGGCAGCGGTTGCCTGGCCGTGATCGAGAAGACGGAGCCGGAGCAGCAGGCTGCTTTCCTGATGATTCTCGACTCCATCATGCGTCGCTAGGGGTCTCTCACCTCATTCGGTTTATCTGGTTGGAACTTTCGTGCCGCGGTTGCGTATCTTGTCAGCGGAGGTTGTTATGTTCGAGGCGATGGGAATCCTGGCGTTGCTGGTGGTCGGTGGGGCCATCGTGGGCGCGGTCGCCCTCATCATCGGGCTGCTCAAGGTGGCGTTCAAGCTTCTCATCCTGCCGCTGTCGCTGGTTGCGTTCACTCTCAAGGGCCTGCTCATGCTGGTCTTGGGAGTCATCGCCCTGCTGGTGGTAGGCCCAGTGGTGCTCGGAGTCGGGCTCGTCTTCCTGCTGCCGCTCCTGCTGATTGGCGGGCTCATCTGGGGCGCCGTCAAGGTGTTTGCCGCCGCCTGAGCTCGGCGAACCCCCAGGAGAAGGGGACAACCGCGTTCGCTCTGTCCCTGGTTGGCCGAGGGGGGCCGGCTACCCCAGGCGGTGCTGGGTGATCATCAGGTCCCTGACCACCCTGCCACCGATGAGGTGCTCCTTGATGATGCGCTCCAGGGCGGTCGGCGTACAGAGCCGGTACCAGACCCCCTCCGGGTAGACCACCGCGACCGGGCCATCCACGCACACTCGAAGACAGCCTGCCTTCGTGCGCAGCACACCGCCCTCGCCCACCAGGCCGAGCTCGTTCAGCCGGCGTTTCAGGTACTCCCAGGACTCGAGCGAGGCCTCCCGCTCGCAACACTTGGGGACCCGGGGATCACAGCACAGGAAGATGTGACGGCGCGCGAAAGAGACGCCGATCTCCTCCAACCTGCTGTGCGCCCGGCTTCCAGAGGACAAGAGGTCCCCGGTTCGATCTTCAGCGGCCACGGGTGTAGGTACCCATCAGCTGCGCCTGACCGAGGACGTGCCCGTCCATGGCCTTGAGCAGAGCCGCCTTGTCCGTCGTCGGCGGCAGCTCCGGTGAGACGTCCAGGGCAAACAGCTTGAAGAAGTAGCGGTGTGTCCCAGAAGGGGGTGCCGGCCCGCCGTAGCCGCTCCGCCCCCAGCTGTTACGACCCTCCACCGCTCCGGCCGGAGCCTCACCCGGACGGAGCTCACGAGACTGGGGAGGGATCCTCCAGACCACCCAATGAACCCAGGTACCCACGGGAGCGTCCGGATCGTCCATGACCAGGGCCAGGCTCTGGGTACCGTCCGGCGGGTCGTGTATCTCCAGCGGCGGACTGATGTCGTCGCCATCGGCCGTGTAGCGGGCCGGGATCGGACTTCCCTGAGCAAACGCTGTCGAGGTAATGCGGAAGCTCTTCATGGTGGCCTCCGAGATGGCTTGCTGAGACTCCCCGAGCGCGGGCTGCGGCCCTTCAGGCTCGTTCGGGCCAGCGCACGCCGGGCTCGACAGCAGCGCGAGGGCAAGCGCCGACGCTATGGCTGTCAGGCCTCTCATACGGCGATTATACGCGGCTGCTCGCTCTCCGCACCTGAAAGCAACGGACGACTGCCGGTTCAGAAGCCCAGCGACACACTCCGCACGGCGTTGGCCAGGCCAGACAAAGCCGTAGCCTGCTCGCCGGCCTCCGCTGCGGTTCCGCCGACCTTCTCCTGGCGCGAATCCCACTCTTGGCGGGAGAGGACCGAGACCGGCTTCACTTCCCGCTTCTCAAGCTGTGCGTTCACCTCGGCCAGCTCGCCATCAACCGTCGCTTTCAGCCTCCCCTCCGCGTCCTTAAGCTGCTTCTCGAGGATTGCCTGGCGCTCGAGCTGGGAGTCAGTCGGACGGCCGTCGTAGCGGCTCACGGCTCCGTACAGCTCACCCAGCTTCTCGCGCAGCTTCTCCTCACCGGTGATCTGTCCCTTCCTGGTCGCCACCAGTTTCTTCCGCATTGCTTCGAGACTGTCTGCGAGCTTGGTAAGCCGGGTGGCCAGGCGGCGGTGTTTCTTCACATTCTGTGCGCGCTCGCGCAATTGATCGCGAGCGTCGGCGATGGCATCCACGGTGTAAGTCAGCCGTCCAAGGTCGTCGTACAGGGCGAGCGCCGTCTTCTGTTGCAACGCGCGATCTTCCGCCGAGTGCGGGGAACGCGGGTCTGCAACCAGCGTCACCTGCCCTTCGAGCGTTGTCTGCCCTTTGATCAGCTTGACCTTGTATGTACCCTCGGGAACCCGCGGTCCAACGAACGCCGGCACCAGAGTCGTCGCAGGCGGCACCTTCGGGGGCTTGAGGCGCATCGGCCAGGCCACCCGGTTGATCCCGACCCGCTTCCCGCCTGGCAACGTCGTCAGCAGCTTGCCATCGCTGTCGAAGACCTCCACCTTGAGGTCTCCCATGAGGTGCCGCCGCTTCAGCCAGTACGTGATCACCGCCTCCTCGCGCGGGTTGTCACCGACGAAGTCATCGTCGCCGACGAACGGCCACGAGACGCCTTCGATCGGCATCTCGGCCGGCCGTGCCGGCAACATCGCCACCTTGGACTCGAGGGTCTGGGGGGTCATGGCACGAATCGGCGACAGGTCGTCGATAATATAGATCCCTCGGCCGTGGGTGGCGAACACAAGGTCGCCCTCGCGCTCCTGGATCGCAATGTCGCACACGGCAACCTTCGGCAGGTTGCCCTTGAAACGTGCCCAGCCCTTACCGCCGTCGAGACTGATGAAGAGCCCACTCTCGGTGCCGAGGAACAGGAGATCCGGTCGTGTGGAATCCTCACGAACGACGTGCGCGTAGCCGTCCAGCTCTGGCGTGGCCAACGACTCCCACGTCGCGCCGAAGTCGGTCGTCTTGTACACATGCGGTGCCATGTCGCCTCGGCGATGGCCGTCGAAGGTCACGTAGGCCGTACCCTTGGCGTACCGACTCGCCTGCACGCTCGACACCCAGGTGGGCCCCGGCAACCCCGGGACGTTGGGAGCCACGTTGGACCACGTGGCGCC
>JAJDNH010000108.1 GCA_022340775.1 Acidobacteriota bacterium | reverse complement strand
GAGCGGCTGGGTTCCTGCCCGCCGCGCCGCGTTCCTCGACCCGATCGAGGCACTGAGGGAGGAGTGAAATCCCCCCTCTGCCCCAGCACCACCCGAGGTCGAGAGTGGGTGTTGGGGCGCATCTCCTTTTCGAGTAGCTCGGCTGAAGGCGAGGAGGGTGCACGGCGGTGATCTCGACGAGGCACCGCGCCTCCGGCAGCAAGAGGCGCGGTGCCGTTTTCTGTTGTGCTCCCATGGGAGCGCTTCGAGCAGGCCGATGTTTCGGGCGTGTTGCTGGAGAAACCCGCGACATCGGCGATGGGCTGCCGCCCGGGCAGACGGGACGGATCGGCGGCTGGGCGTCCCGGGTGCGTGACCTGCTGAACGTTGTTGGCGTCCGGTGGGCCGCCACCGAGCTCCTACTCCTCCTGGACTCCGTGTCCTGGCGGTGGCGGCGGGTTGGACCTTGCCGCCGGCTTTGGCACAGGCCTGACTGCGGGTATGCTGACACCGGGTTCGCCTGGCCGAACGCCGGCTGGAGCGATCGGCGTGGCGCTCCTAACGAGCGTCATCGCCGGGGTCGCCACGCGGTGGAGTCCGCCGGCTGTGCTGCGGTCCGGGAGCCGATCGGGGCGCTGAGGGAGGACGGATGTTCCGGGAGGTCCACGAGGAAGGGGAGCGGGTTGCCTCGCGAGCTGCGGGTCAGATTCTCTTCATCCATATTCCGAAGACTGCAGGCACGACGTTCACCGCGGTTCTCGATCGCCATTTTGCGCCGGAAGAGGTTTGTCCTGCCTACTACTGGCGTGAGCTGTTGCGGGTACCACGGCGCGAGCTTCTCGGCTATAGCTTGATTCGGGGGCACTTTGACTACACGGTCAGCGAGCTGCTGCGAGATGTACGGGTCCTGACGATGCTGCGGGATCCCGTGGCCCGAACGCTCTCGCACCATCGCTACATGGCCACTCTCGGCCACCACCCTTTGCGCGAAGCATACGCGGCGCTGCCACTACCTGAGGTACTCGAGGATCCGGAGCTGAGCCGAAACATGACGGACCTGCAGACGGCTCTGATCGGACGGGACTCCGATCTCGAGGAGATGCGTCGCCAGCTGGCGCAGGAGGCGCCGCCACTCTACCCGTGGGAGAACCGGCCTGGTGCCCGCCCACCCTCGCTGGCCAGGGCCAGGGAGAGGCTCTCCAGAGCGGCGTTCGTAGGTATCCAGGAACGGTTCGACGATTCCCTTCTGCTCCTCGCCGATACGTTCGACTGGTTGCCTCATGAAGGTGTGGCTCGCCTCAATGTGACGCCGGAGGCCGGTCCGGTTTCCTTAGTTCCCGGCGAGTGGGTGGCTGCAGCTCGTGCAGCGAACGCTCAGGACGGGGAGCTGTATTCGTTCGCTGTCGCCCTCTTTGAAGAGAGGTTCCGGGCGATGAAGACGCGCGCGGCGGCTGCCCTGGGACTTCGACCGCCAGCGGTTGGCCGAGCCGAGCTGGTACGGTATCTCGGTTCCCGGAAGGGAGCGGCGGATGGCTGAGAGAGGGGAGAACGGTGTCCCTACGACGACGGGCACTGCCAGAGCATCATCCGGGTCGGAGGGTGGGCTCGGGCCTGCACCACCTGCGGCAGCCGTTCCGTTTGCCCGGTGGCGGTGCGCCGGGGACGGTCTGGAGTACGTGCACTTACCCCAAGGGGAGTTCTGGATGGGAGCTGATCCCGAGGACCGGGATGCCGATGAGAACGAGAAGCCCAGGCACTTGGTTCAAGTGGTGCGAGGCTTCTGGCTTGCCAGGGTTCCGGTGACTGTGGTCGCCTACAAGCATTTCTGTGACGCCACCGGCCGAGTCATGCCCAGGGCGCCGGTCTGTAACCCCGGCTGGCGGCTGGAAGACCACCCGATCGTGAACCTAACGTGGAATGAAGCTGTAGAGTTCTGCCGCTGGGCCGGCGCACGGCTTCCCACCGAGGCAGAGTGGGAGTACGCAGCTCGCGGGGGAACGGATGCCCGGTATTGGTGGGGAAGTGAGATCGAAGACTCCAAGCTCTGGTACCGGGCGAGCTCGGTCGGGGGAACTCATCCAGTTGCGGCCAAGCCGCCGAACCCGTGGGGCTTGTGTGACATTCTCGGATCGGTCTGGGAATGGTGCGCTGATCCCTGGCATGCGAGCTACGTCGGAGCGCCATCGACGGCGGGTGTTTGGGAAGGCCCGGAGGGAATGCATGCGCTTCGAGGCGGGAGCTCGGTCAACACCGCGAGCGGCGTCCGTGTCACCTACCGAGCCGGGTTTCCGGACGTCGTGGCCACAGCGTACTGTGGATTCAGGTGTGTGAGGGATCCGCGCTGACAGGGCTCAGGACCAGGAGCCTCTGGGGACTCCTGGTGTGGATGGTCTCCTCTGGGAAGCGTCCGGCCGGCCACGGCGCGGCCGACGGGACGCGCAGCACCTTGCGATGGCAGCAGTGAAACGCCTGCTGCCCGTGGGGTCGTTGATAATGCGCTGAGGAGCCCGACAGGGCTCGTCATCCGTGATCATATGAAGCCGATCGACCAGTCCGAGCTGCCGCGGGACGGCGTTGAGGATGCACCAGAAGGCGGTGTTGAGCTGGCTGCCACTGCTGGCGGTGAGGTTCTCCTGCCGGCCCAGAGCCGGTATGCTGTCCGCAATGAAAGTTACACGAACTGCGGCAGTCCTGCTTGGGGCCGTATTGATTCTGGGATGTCTCTGGCTGCCTTTCTTTCTCGTGGTCGTGCAGGATCTGCCCGTTGGCTTCCACTCGTGGAAGCAGGGAGACTGCTACGCGGTGGCGCTGCGGTTCTTGGAGGATGACAACTGGAACATCCTGGATCCCAGGGCGCAGAGCCTGACTCCGGTCGACGGGAAGGTCAACGCGGAGCTCCCGCTCACGGCCTACCTGGCTGCGGCCGGAGCTCGAATCGCGGGCAAGCAGCACCTTCCCGAGATCTACCGAACTCTGACACTCGTCCTGAGTGCTCTGGCTCCTCTTGCGCTCTTCACCTTTGTTCGCGGCCGCACGGGGAGCTTCGTTGCGGGCCTCCTCCCGATGGTCTTCCTCGCAACGTGCCCGGTCTTCGTGTACTACGCCTCGGGTTTTCATCCGGACTCGGCGGCGCTCGGGCTCATGCTCATGGGTCTCGTCGTTGTCCTGTCAAGCGATGGCGGCAAGAGACCCCAACTCCGGTATTCGCTGGGCGTTGCGGTCATGACGCTAGGCGGCTTGATGAAGATGTCAATGGCGCCATACTTGCTCGTTCCGGCGGCCGTGGTCTACTTTCGTGCCCGTCAGGCACGCCCCGGGGCGGGGGTCGCGGCGCTTCTGAAGCTGATCCCGTCCAGCGTCTACACATCCCTAGGCCTGTCTGCCACCCTGCTCTTCGGACAGGCGTTCTACCTGCGCTTCCGAGCTGCGGTGTACGGCCCGACCTTCTTTACGGCCGGGCCTCATCCGTTCAGGTCCCTCCAGGATCTGGTCCAAGTGGTGCGCCAGATGTGGGTTTTTTGGCTGGGTGATCTATTCACGGCTCCGCATTACCTGCTTCTGGGACTGGGCCTCGCCATGCTGATTGTGTGGGGGATCGTAGGCCGCCCGCTGGATGACCTCACGGTCTCCTGCGGGGTCATCGCGCTGGTCATGATCTCGCTGTTCGTGCTCTTCGGCCGGCAGTATGCATGGCATGACTACTATGCCATCGCCGCTTTCTACCCCATGGCCGCCATGCTGGTCACCAGGTTGGCTCTCGAGATGTGGAGAGTTGGGTCTCTCAGTGAGCTCAGGACCGGCCGACCCCTCATGACGCTTCTTCTTCTTGCAGCCTCCCTTCCCCTGGGCTTCCCCCTCAACGGCAGGCTCGAGACGCGCGTCAACCACTGGTGGCGGCACGAGATCACGTGGCTCACGAGCGCCAGGGTTGCTCTGGATGCGTGCGGTGCACGCTGCAGCGGCCCCGTCGTCGTTCTCGGCGCCAGGTCCCCAAACCTACCCCTGGCCTACCTGGACCGGCAGGGGTACATCCCGGATCCTGATGAGATCCTCTCGACGAACTTCCTCCGCTACCTCAGCAACCGGGGGGTCAGGACGGTGGTTGCGAGCAGGGACGGCCTCAAGGAGCTCGAGCGCACGGACTTCTACCGCCGGTTCCGGATCATCTCGAAGGCCCCTGATTTCGCCGTGATCATCCGTAGGGAGTAGGATCACTCGGAGAACGTCGT
>JAJDNH010000093.1 GCA_022340775.1 Acidobacteriota bacterium | reverse complement strand
TGACCGTGAGCTGATCGGAGGCCGACTGCGCCATCGCAGGAACGGCGCCTGCCAGAAGTATCAGGACCCCCAGGAAAACGAGCTTCTTCATCTTGACCCTCCTTGATGCTCCCGGCGGCTTGGTACCGCCGGGCGTTTTCTCGCGACGGCCTCGAGCAAGGTTGGTGCCAGCACTACCCTGCACAAGCTGCATTGGAGACAAGTTGGTGTTATTTCAGTTGTTTTCGAGGTCCATCCGCGCCCATCAACAGCCACATCTAGAGTGACGCCTGTCCCAGGCTGGAGCAGTCCCCCACACCTGGAGGCGGCTCAGGTCGAAACACCCTTGATCCGCGTCGGGGCTCTGCGCACCGGTCTCCGTTGTCGAGGTACCGATGTCGAGGAACCCTCATTCCGGTAGAATCGATTCGCATGGTGAATGAGCTCAGAGCAGTGCCGTCCACGATCCTCCTGGTCGAGGACGATCAGGACGTGGCAGTGGCCCTGAAAGCCATCCTTGAGCAGGAGGGGCACAGTGTAGAGATCGCCGGCTCCCTGGCCGGGGCCCGGGAGACGCTGGACGAGCGCCTGCCCGAGATCGTCCTCATCGACCTCGGCCTGCCGGACGGCAGCGGCCTCGACCTCCTGGACGAGATCCGCGCGACCGACGAGGTGGTCGGCGTGATCATGCTCACCGGTTCCAGCAACCCTGAGCTCGTGGTCGAGTGCATGAAGCGCGGCGCCGACCATTTCCTGCCAAAACCCGTGCACCGCCTGCTGATCCTCGAAACAGTGGCCCGGGTCGTCAGAGAAGTCGAGCAACGCCGGCACGTCGAGGTCTATCGAACGAGGGTTGCCAGTGGGAACGCCGCCGCCGACACCCGGCTCGCCGGTGTCATCGGCTCGTCGGCCGTCATGGAGCAGGTCCGCCGCCAGATCGTCCAGGTGGCGGACACCGGTGCGTCGGTCATCTTGCTTGGAGAGTCGGGCACCGGCAAGGGGATGCTGGCACGTCACATCCACCGCCTCTCGCCGCGCGCCTCCGGTCCCTTCGTCGACGTCAACTGCGCCGCCATCCAGGCGCAGCTGGTCGAATCCGAGATCTTCGGCCACGAGAAGGGGGCCTTCACAGGTGCGGTCGACCGGAAACCGGGCCTGCTCGAGGTCGCGCACAGCGGCACGCTGTTCCTGGACGAAGTGGCCGATCTCGATACCGGCGCCCAGGCCAAGCTGCTCAAGGCGGTCGAGGAGCGGGTCTTCCGGCGCGTGGGCGGGGTACGCACGCTGAGCGTCGATGTCCGCCTGCTCGCGGCCACCCATCGGGACCTGGCGGCCCGAGTGGACGAAGGGCTGTTCCGGCGCGACCTGTACTACCGGCTCAACGTGTTCCCGATCAGCCTGCCGCCGCTGCGCGAGCGGCCCGGCGACGTGTCCGAGCTCGCGGGCCACTTCATCCACACCCTCAACCCGACCCTCGGGTGCTCGGTGGACGGCGTCGAGGAGAGCGCCCGAGAGGTGCTCGAACGCTACCCGTGGCCCGGCAACGTGCGCGAGCTGCACAACGTCGTCGAGCGCGCCATGATCCTTGCTCGCGAAGGCTCGCTGGGCCTCGACCACCTGCCCCGCAACCTGTTCGACGGCCAGACAACGCCGGGAGTTCTCAGACCACTGGCCGAGGTAGAGCGGGAGCACATCGAGCAGGTTCTCGAGGCTACCGGGAACAACCTCAAGCACTCGGCGGAGGTCCTCGGCATCTCACGCTCGACCCTGTACGCCAAGCTGGAGCGCTACGGTCTCCGCAGGTAGCCTGGACGATTCGCTCAGCCCACAGGAACAACACGTCCCGCGGCCAAGAACCACAGCTCGGCCCGCGGCGGCTGGTCGAGGCCGACCGCCTCCCGGAGGGCGCGAACGTAGACCGCCAGCTGTTCGGCGTAGGCATCCGACCGGGCCTCGATTTGCTCATCCTCTGTAACCTCGTCGGTCTTGTAATCCGCGACTACCAGACGGCCGTCCTGCGGATCCCGGTAGACCAGGTCGATGGTGCCCGACAGGTAGCCGACGGCGCCCTCGTCACCGGCCGGCGCTAGCAGCACCGGAAGCTCTCGCGCCACGAACCCGGGCGCCAGCTCGCGGAACCGTTGCCCAAGAACGCTGTTTGAGAACGAGGTCAGGAGCTCGGCCAGCCGGCTCCGGGCCTCCTCGAGCTGGTCCGCGTCGGGCAACACCGACTCCAGCCAGGCGTCGGCCTCCCTGCGCCATTGCTCGAGCTCCGACTCGGGATCTGCAGCTGCGGGGTCCACCCTCTCGAGCACACGGTGAGCAGCCGACCCCACCGCGACCGCCACCGTTCGCTGTGCTGTGGTGTGTCTTCTCACCGGCGTCGGCTCACCCGATGGCGACTGGTCGTCGGTCCCAGCCGCGGCGATCAGCTCCGCGAGCTCGCGATGGGCCTCCTCGGAGGCTCGAGAGCTCCACGAACGCGCCATACGCGCCGCGGCGCGGGCGCGCAGCAGTTGGAGCCGGCGGGCGTCAGAGGAGATCTTCGCCGGCGCCGGCTGCCGCGGAGTTGCGCTCTGCACGGCCACGGTCGCAGCCTCACCCGCCCACCCCGGATAGCCGGGAAGCACCCAACGCGCACCGAGCGTGTCGTGCCACGCCGCACCTGACCGGCCCGCCTCGCTCCACAGGTCCTCGAGGGTGGGGCGGCCCCCGCTCCGCAGCTCGAGCAGACCGAGGTAGGAGCGGCTGCTTCCCCTCGGCGGCCGCCAGTTACCGAGCGTCACCAGCCGCTCCTTGGCACGTGTCAGCGCCACATACAGCGTGCGCACCTCCTCCGCGTCAGCTACCCGTTGCTGTCGCTGCTCGAGGCCGACGTAGCCGGGCGTCCGGAACCCGATCAGCTCGAGCTCCCAGCGGTCGTCCACCTGGCCGGCTGCGGTGCGCGCCGGCTCGCGCCGCTCGGTGCGGCCGGCATGGGTCTGCACCAGCCACACGTGACGGAAGCCGAGCCCCTTGGCACCGTGCACCGTCAGCACGCTGACCGCGTCCGAGGCGCTTTCTCGCGGACGTCCCGTTTCTTCGTCTCGGCGCTCGCGCACTGCCAGGCGCAGGCGACGGAGGACGCCCTCCGGAGTGGCTCCCTCGCCCAGAGTCGCTTCGAGGCCGCGGAAGAACCTCTCCAGGTTGGCAAGCCGGTAGGCGCCCGGGAACCGCGCGGCGGCCAGCGGCTCGATCAGCGTGCTCGTGCGGAGGAGCTCGACAAAGACATCCGAAGAATCGCGCCGAAAGGCGGCGCGCAGCTCGGCAACGGCGCCGAGCGCCGTCAGCAGTGCCTGCGGCCACCCGGACAGCGGGTCGAGCTCCGGCAGCTGCGGCACGTCTCGCTCTGCCGTCTCCACGGCGTTCCCGATCTCCGCCATCAGGTCGGGGTCGACTCCCGCAACCCGTGACACCAGCCGAGGCAAACCGGCTCGCCACAGCGGCACCAGGGCCGCGTCCGGCACCCCCACCATCGGCGACCGCAGCACCGTGGCCAGCGCCAGGTGGTCGAAGGGATCGAGCACCAGGCGCACCAGCGCAGCCGCCTCGATCACCTCACGGGTGCGGAAGTAGCTGGCGTCGCGCCCGACCTCGTAGGGGACACCGTAGCGGCGGAGTGCGCGAAGGTAGGACTCGAGGTGCGTGCGGGTCCGCATCAGCACCGCCATCTCGCGCCGCGGTACGCCCGCCGCGGCAAGCTCCGCCATGTCCCGTGCGACCGCGTCCGCCTCGAGATCGGCCGCCGCGGTGGCATCCGTCTTGACCGGCGTCCCGGTTTCATCGGCGGCGACCGAGACCCAGTGCTCCACCGGGCGGCGCCGCTGGTCGACGTAGCCAGGGTCATCGACCTTGGCGGCGCACGGCAAAAGCGGCTCGAACGGGGGCTGCACCCCCGGGGCTTCCACCATCACGGGCCCAGCACAACGCTCGACCTCGTCGAGAACGGCCCCCACCGAGCGGAAGCTGACGAGAAGGGCATGTCGCTCTCCTCCAGCAGCGAGGACGCTGCCAATGAGCTCCTCGTAGACCGCCAGGTCGGCGCTGCGCCAGCCGTAGATCGACTGCTTGGGATCGCCGACGAGGAACAGTCCGGGCAGGCTCTCGCCAGGCCCTTCAAGGGCCAGCCGGCGAATGATCCCGGCCTGCTCCCGGTCCGTGTCCTGCATCTCGTCGACCAGCAGCTGATCGACTCCGAGCTGCACCTCCCGGCAGACCTCCGGGTGCTCGGCCAGCAGCCGCCGCGCCAGCACCAGCAGGTCCTGGAAGACGACCACGCCCCGTCGCCTTTTCTCGGCCTCGACACACTCGAGAACCGCCGCCAGAACGCGTCGCAAGCGGTTGAACGTCTCGGGGGCCAGCCCGGAGAGGTGATCGAGCATCGGCCGCAGGTCAGCCGCAACGGCCTGGAACGCATCGGTGTCCAAGGACTGCGGCGGCTTCTTGCCAAACTCACCAGTAGCCCACCTCTGAAGTTGCTTGCGATGCAACCGGTCGAAGCGCGTATCCAACCATTCCCTGGTGCGGACGAGGCTGGAGATGGCGGCGGACGCTGGTTGCTCGCTCAGCTCTCGGAGCTCGAGGAGCAGCCCGGCCGTTTCTTTGGCTCGGGAGCTCCGTCCCTCGGCAGCCAGGACCCGCAAGCCGTCGTTCGCTTCAACCAAGAGGCCCCTGAGGTCGGCAAGCAGCTGCGCAACGCCCTCCTCGGTGAAAGGATCGTGAACAAGCGCCGCCCTCGGTACTCCACCTTCCACCAGCGCCCTAACCGCGTCAGACAGCTGGATCGGACCGATGCCGAGCTCGGCGAGCGCCAGCCCGTCGCCCGCCTCACGGCCATACTCCTGTGCCAGCACCTCCTCGACGGCACGGGAGACCAGCTCTTCCGACGCGCTGCCATCAGCGTCGACCTCGAACGACGGGTGCACACCGGCCTCGACCGGGAAGCGGGCCAGCAGCGAGCGCGCGAAGGCGTGGATGGTGCTGACCCGGAGGCGCTCGAGCTGCGCCAGAAGCGCCCGCGCGCGTTCCCGGATCAGCTCGAGGTCGGCAGGCAGGGCCTGTCGGAAGAGGCCCGGGAGCAGCTGCGGCGAACCGGCGCAGTCCGCCTTCTCTACGTCGCTCCCGCCGTCTTCGCCATCCGACTCCAGACGTGCCAGCACTTCGGCCACCCTCTGCGCCATCTCTGCCGCCGCGTCCTCGGTAAACGTGATCGCCACCACCCCGTCGAGAACGGCGGCGGCGATGCGGTCGTCATCGCCCGGCCGTTCCTCCTCGGCCGCCTCCCAACCAGAGCCGAGGGACCAGGCGACGATGCGAGCGACGAGGGCCGCCGTTTTCCCGGTACCGGCGCCCGCTTCGAGCACCACCGGGCGGTTGAACACCGTCTGCGCCGCCAGTCGCGCCCGGCAGTCCTGTGCGCGAAGCGTGGCCTCGTCGCTCACCGGTCCGTCTCTCCCTGGACGTCTGCCTTGCCCAGGCGCCACATGCCGTACAGCGGGTGCTCGACCCCAAGGCGGTCGAGCGCTGCGGCCAGCCGCTGCCGCACGCCGGGGTCGCCCTGGTGACACGCCTCGCGGACCCGACATGAGCGACATGCCTGGGCTTCGCTGGCGCCGTCGGTACCGGGGTCGGACATGCGCGGGAACGCAATACCTGTGCGCATCCCCTCCACGATGTCGCGGACCGCCGCCTTGGCGGCCTCGGCTTCGCTCCGGCCGACGACCACCTCCGGCTGCTTGCGAAGTTGCTCGGGATCCCTGAGGACCAGGTAGCGACCCTTACCACCGTCGCCCGCGGCCAGTGCGTAGACCGCCCCCTGGAGCAGCTCTCCGCGACGCACCGCCATCTCGGCCCCGATGCTGGCCGGCTCGGAGGTCTTGTAATCGGTCAGCCGGAGTATGTTGTCCTCCCGGTCCACGCGGTCGGCGCGAAAGCGGATCGTCAGCAACTGGTCACCGAGGTCGGCCTCCCAGGCTCCCTCGACCTCTGTTCCGAGCACTGGCGGCGGTCCCTCATCCCAGTCGAGGGCCCGGGCCCGCTCGAGGTAGACATGAGCTCTACGCGCGAGCGCAGGTGCCAGTATCGGTACGCCCGCCTCGCGGCTCTCCACCGTTGCAACCTCCAGAATCCACGTTCGCAAGGTCGCCGGGTCCGGCCACGGCGGCCGACGAGGCTCGAGTGCTGACAGCTCGGCGAGGGTCCGCCCGCCGGGAACACCGGCGTCCGTCGCCGCCCATTCCAGGACCCGGTGCACGACGCGGCCCAGCAGGGAGCCACCCAGGCTCGTGCGGGCCAGGCTCGTCTCCGGCGGCTCTTCGAGCCCTAGAACCCTTTCGAGAAGCCACTGCCACGGACAGCGGGCCAGCGCCTCCATCCTGGTCACCCAGAGCTCCCGGGACAGCTGCAGAGCCGCCAACCCCAGGCAGGGACTCAGACCTTCACCGGGGCGCAGCGGATCCAGCTCGTCGAGCAGCGCAGCCATCTGTCGCGCCCTGTCCTCCGATCCCGCCGCTTCCGCCAGGACCTCCCAGTACCGCCGTCCGCGCCCGACGAGGCCGGCGAGCACCGCGTGCTCGTCAGGTGTCCGCAGCTCGTCCTCGTCCGCCAGACGAGCCGGCGAGTCGACGTCGGGTACCGCCGGAACCGCCCCCGGCGCACGGGGCAGCACTCCGGCCAGACGGAGCCGCTCGACGAAAGCCGAAGGATTCGCGGGCCTGCCCTCGGCATCGACCGTCCGCCACGATAGGGTGACTCGTCCGGCGGCGGCCATCAGCTGGGCGAACAGGTAGCGCTCCTCGAGGCGTCCGCGCTCCTTGACCGGCATCTCCGGGAGAACCGGGAGCAGCGCTCGTCGCAGAGGATCGGGCAGGACGGGGTCTTCGACCACCTGGCGCGGGAACACGCCTCGCCCCAGGTTCACCAGGAACAGGTGATCGAACGTGCGCGCGCGCGCCTCCATGACGGTCAGCAGCTGGACTCCGCCGCCGGCGCCCCCTAACGGGGCGGCGGTCCGCATTCGCAGCTCACGGCGAAGCACCGGCAGAAGCTCGGACCGGGATAGCTCGATGTCGCCGGGGAGCTCCTCCGCCAAGCGAGCGAGAACGCCGCGGATTTCGCGGCCGCCAAGCGTCGAGCCGTCCCAGCCGAGCAGGTCCAGCACACCCCCGGCCCAGCGCAGGTGAGCTTCGATCGTCCCTCGCTCGGGCCACGCCTGCAGGTGGCCGGCAAGCGTGCGTGCTTCTCCGGCCGCCGCTGCCAGTCTCCTCAGCTCCAGCGTCGCCCGATGCCTGACCTCGCGATCACCGTCGACCTCCAGCTGCTCGACCAGCGGCAGCGCCACGACACCGGTGCCTGCGGGCAATCTCGCAGCGAGCTCGGCGACGGCTCCGAGCCGGGTCGCGCCGAAGGCGCGCAGGGCGACCTCGAGCCGGCGCAGATGCTGAGCGCCGACGCCGGTATCGGAGCTGCCGCCGATGGTCCCGGCCGCACCGAGCCAGCTCTCCGTCGACGCTCTCGGGCCCGCCGCCAGCAGCTCGGACAGTGCCGCCGCGCGCCGCTGAGTCGGCCCGGCTGCCGACGGAACGCTCTCCCCCGAGAAGGGCACCCCGAGGCGGCGGAAGTGCCTGGCGAGGCCGAGGGTGGTCTCGAGATCGAGATAGCGGGCGACCACGGCGATCCGTTCCGGCGCCGCCCCGTCATCGAGCAAGAGTCGCACGCGGCGCGCGATCTCTCGTGCCTCGGCCTCCGGACCCGGTGCGGTGAACGCCTCCACCACAGCCGTCGGTGCAACCGTCGGTACCGTGGCGGAAACATCGTGGCCGAGTCGCTCGAGCAGTCTCTGAGCGAATTCGCACCCGGCATCCCTTCGTGCGGGATCGGCCGGGTCGCGGGGAAGGTCCACGATGAGCTGTGCCCCTGTCACATCGGCCAGGGCCTCGAGAAGGTCGCTCACCAGGCCGGTCGCCTCGGCGTAACCGTGGATCAGGATTGCGCCTGCGGGCACCAGCTCTTCCCCACGCTCCCGTAGGAGCCGGGCAGCGGTGGCGAGCACCGTCCCACGGTGCGCGAGCCCCAGCGAGTCGGCCAGCTGGTGGCAGCGCGCGGCGACTCGCAGCGCCGCACAGGCACGCTGTACGCCAGCCGTGCCCGCACCTGCGTGCGCAGCCCCTACCGCCTCCTCCGCCGCCTCCAGATGACCGGCCGTGAAGCCAGCATCAAGGAGGTCACGCACGGTTTCGGCGACCACCGCGTAGCCATCCTCCTGCTCGGCGAACGCGGCCGCGAGCTCCGGCTCTCCGGCAGCGAAACGCCGCACCAGGAGCTGCTGAGCAAGCGCTCCAGCAGGCGCCCTTCCGCCCGCGCGCTCCAGGACCTCTGCGGCCAGTCGGTAGTGGGTCTGAACGACAACGCCGGCCACGGCACGACCCGCGTGCCGCACCAGGGTGGCCGACAGGTGACGCCTGAGAGAGTCCGAGGGAACGACGACCCTCACCGGCCGAGCCAGCTCGTCGGCGTGTCTCGGGATGAGGGAGTGCAAGCCGCCGAGAAGAAGCTCCTCTGCGCTGCGCGGTCCGGAGCCGGCGAGAAGGCTGCTCTCGCCCACGCTCCGCTCCGGCCTCACTCCCCGACGAACCCGATGCGAGCGCGAATGGCTCGCTCGCACACCGGGCAGTACGGCTTGCGACCCTTGCTGAACATGATGCAGTCGACCGCCGGCCGGTACATCCCGGTCGACACGTACCCGGCTCCTTCGAACGCCCCGACCTTGCCCGCGTACGGGCTGTCCGCCAAGAACTGCTGGACCTGCCTGGCGCTCGTCAGGGACAGCTCCTCGGCCTCGTCCTTGAGCTTCTGAACCTGCTCGTCCGGAGCACCACTCCGCATCGCCTGAGCGATCTCCTTGTTGAGCTCCTGGCGCCGCTTCTGGTAGGCGGCGTCCATGCGGTCATACTCCGCCTTCCGCCAGGGGGTCGGAATGGGGGTGCCCGGTGTTACCAAGTCCTTCCACTTCAGGTGCTCGGGATCGGCGTGAATGGTGATGTTGGGCTCGGGAGGCTCTACGCCCTTGGGGTAGAAGTCGTCGTAGGCGACGCTCGAGGTGTAGTACTCGTCGGCCAGACCCGTGAACGAGTGCCCGAACTCGTGCAGGAACAGGTACTCGGTCCACTGGTTGTGAGCGGTGAACGTGCAGTAGAGGTTGTAGATGCCGCCGCCGCCGTAGCGGGAGCTGTTGACCATGATGACGATGGTGTCGTACGGCACGTGCGCCGCCAGATTACGAACCGCACGGCTGTTCTCGGTCAGGAGGTAGCGCGGCGAACCGAGCGAGCTGAATGTCAGGTCGAGCGCTGTCCGCTTCCACACCCCGCGGCCCGGCTCATCGCATCCCGAATCCTGGGAGGGCGCCAGCACGCCCCAGACGTTGATCTGGTCGGCGAGGTCCTGGTACGGCTGCTGGCTGAAGAGCGCTTTCTTCAGGTGTTCGAGATCCGCCCGGAACAGCGCGGCCTCGTCCGCGGCGTACCCCTCGCCGAGCACCGCGATGTCCATCGCCTCGTGCACCTCGTGCACCGGGTCGGGCCGGACGATCGTCGGTGTTCCCCGTGGCGCCTCGCGCGCGATGGTCGGGTCGGCGGGATCGACGGGAAACACCAGCGACCGCACGAACGAGCCGTCCTGCTGCCGGATCTCGAGCGCGATGCGCACCGGCCGTTTCGGCAGCGGCACAAGCACCGTCTCCTCGAACGTCCTGCGCGTGCCCCGCTTGGCATCGCTCGTCGTCCGGTACTCGCCGAAGTAGCTGTTGAAGTCGCGAGAAAACAGCACCTGATCGTCGTCGGCACCCAGGACCTCCACCCGGTAGCGACCGATCGCTGACGGATCCACAAGGTGGGTCCGGCTCCCGGCCCACTGTCCCTGGTCGTACAGCCGATCGACAGTGAACACCTCCTCAGAGCCGTTGCCGACGTGGAAGAGGTCGACGCGCAGCGTGCGGTCGGCGAACGTGGCATCGAAAGCAGCAGCGTCGTTCGTCGCCGCCGTGGCGAACGTGGTTGCCAGCACAACCGACACCAGCAAACAGGCGATACGCTTCATGGGATGCCTCCTCGACGGCCTCAGGATAGCAGGCTCCCAACCACCCAGTGACGGAGTGACGAAGTGACGGGGTGACGGGGTGACGGAGAGCCCGAAGGTGAGAAAGTGAGAAAGTGAGAAAGTGAAGAAGTCCCGCCCACCCACCCGAAAGGCAAGACGAAAAACGCGAGAAGCGAGAGGTGCCCCCGCCCACCCGGGAAAACGTAAGACGGAAAACGGGAGGCGACCCCCACCCCACCCGGGGAACGCATCATCAGCGGCGCGTTACACTCTCACCGGCCTCACCGTTTGGTGAGACCGTGGAAGCAGCGGGGAGACGATGGAGCGGCTGACGACAACACCCGAAGAGACCGAGCTGCTGGGACAGGAGCTTGCCGCACGGCTGCGGGGAGGGGACATCGTCCTGCTCAGAGGCGACCTCGCGGCCGGCAAGACAACCCTCGTCAGGGGTCTCGTATGCGGGCTATCCGGCGACGGCGAGGAGGTCACCTCCCCGACCTTCGTCCTTGTCCAGACCTACCCGTGTGCCGGCCGTGGGATCGGTCTCGTCCATCACATCGATCTCTACCGTCTCGCCCGCTCCAGCCCCCACGCGCTACGGGAGGTGGGCATCGAGGAGCTGCTCTCGGAGTCCGATGCCGTGGCAGCCATCGAGTGGCCTCGGGCCGAGATCGTGGGCTGGGTGCCCCGCGACGCCCGCCTTTGGGAGGTCCTGATCGAGGCCTTGGACGACGACCGGCGGCGGATCACGGTGACGGCGCCGGAGGGGGAGGGCTAGCGGCCTGCTGCCTTGTGTCCTCTGTGCATAGCACCCGGGCACAGTTCCTCGCTCGAGCCGCCCTGCATCTGTCATTGTGACGAACCACAAGCGAGGGACGATCCGGATGGGGGCGGGCCGCGATCCGGCGGGTCTTGGGTTCCTTCCCCCTGCAGCTTGGGGAGGGTCCTCCGCAACCCCGGCGGCCGTGCGGTCCAAAGCGACCGCACGTCTCCCTCAATACCGAAGCGGATTCCCGCCTCGCCAAGGGCCGTGGCAAAACCGCCTTCTCCGCAGCTCCGGCGCCCGGACGTCTGCTCTGCAGACGCCCGTCGTCACCTGCCTCGGAGCGGGCAAGGACCTCCAGTGGTTCATCGCTCTCACGGCCCGCTCCGGTCAGGCAACGAGGCGCCTCCCTCGAAGCTGAGGCCACACGGGCGACCGCACTCCCCGTGACTTGCCACCTATGACATTTCGCCCGGGCGCGGTCAGCTTGTGAAGGTGGTACAGCGAGAATGTCATAGATGGCACGTTCCACCGGGCTTGCCATTCTCTGAAGCGCGCTACGTCCGCGTTCTGCGGGTGGGTGGGGGGCATCTGGCGTCTTCCGTTTCCCGTCTCCCGTTTCCCTTCCCGGGCGGGCGGGCGCGACCTTCTCACCTTCTCGCTTCCTCACCTCCCGGGTGGGCGGATATCACGTGGCCAGCATCCCTCCGTCAACGGGAATCACGGCGCCGGTCATCCACGCCGACTCGTCCGACAGCAGGAACACGATCGCCGCCGCGACGTCCTCCGGGCGGCCGATGCGGCGCAGGGGGTGCAGCTTCGCCATCCCCTCGAGCTGATCGCGCGAGATGTTCCGGCTGCGGTGGATCGGGGTGTCCACGACCGCCGGCATGACGGCGTTGACGCGCACACGCGGCGCGACCTCGAGCGCCATCGCCCGCGTCAGGCCGTTCACGGCAGCCTTGGCGGCGCAGTACGCGACCATGCCCGGGATCGGCTTCTCGGCCAGCGTCGACGAGATGTTGACCACGGACGAGTGACCTGCGGCGTTCAGGTGCGGCAGAAGGGCGCGCGTGACCAGGAACGGGCCGCGAGAGTTGACCGCCAGGCACTGGTCCCAGAGATCGGCGTCGGTGCGCTCGGTATCGGCCATCGTGGCGAGGCCGGCGCCGTTGACGAGCCCGTTGACCGATTCCCAGCGCGAGCCGACAGCCAGCGCCAGTTCCTCGACCTGGCCGGGGTCGCCAACGTCGCAAGAATGTCCCCAGGAGCCATTACCCAGCTCTGCCACTGCTTCTGCAAGCGGCTCGGCTCGCCGGGCAACGACACAGATCTCGGCGCCGCGCGCCCGCAGCGTCCGGGCCACCGCCAGCCCAATGCCGCTCGAGCCGCCCGTGACCACGATCCGCTTGCCGTCGAATGCCCCCATCCCGCACCTCCACACGCCGAGGGGCCAGTATACTCATGCCGTGGAAGGGCCTCACTGGCAGGGACAGTCAGCAATTGTCACCGGGGCGTCCTCCGGCATCGGCAGCGCGATCGCGGCCGAGCTCGCGGACGCCGGAGCGCGGCTCGTCCTGACCGGTCGTCGGTTGGAAGCTCTGGAGGAGGTTGCCGGCCGCTGCCGCGAGCTCGGAGCCGCGGTCCACACGCTGGCGTGCGATCTCACTGCCCCAACGGCCAGGGAGGAGCTCGCGCTGCTCGCCCGCCGGGAGTATGGCGCTCTCGACCTGCTGGTCAACAACGCCGGCGTCACCATGAACGCTCGCTTCTCGGAGCTCGCGCCGGAGGTCCTGCGGACCATCTTCGAGATCAACTTCTTCGCCGCCGTCGAGCTGACGCGGCTTGTGCTGCCAGACCTCGAGGCTCGTCGCGGGAGAATCCTGGTCATCTCCTCGGTCACCGGGCTGGTCGGAACGCCAACGCGGACCGCCTATGCGGCATCGAAGCACGCCCTGCACGGGTTGTTCGACGCCTTGCGCGTCGAGATGCGAGACCACGGGATCGGCGTGACCATCGCCTGCCCCGGCTACGTGGCGACGCCGATGAGGATGCACGCCCTGCTCGCGGATGGCTCTCCCCAGGGCCATGACCAGGCCGCGGGGCGCCGGATGCTCACTCCCGAGGAGGTCTCCCGGCGGGTCCTGCGCGCGGCCTGGCACCGCAAGCGGCTGGTCAAGATGGGAACGGAAACCTATCTCGCGCGGGCACTGTCGCTGGTCGCACCCGGCCTCCTGGAACGGATCCTGGCCCGGGCCACTCGCTAGGTCACTCACACCCGACCCGAGGGCGGTCCGCCGTCGGAATGAGACCAGGTGCCGGTGCGTAGAGTGGGTGCAGATGACCGCCCTCACTCTCAGCCCTCGAAGCTCGTGCCGCTGCCGAGCCCTCGCTACGGCCGCCGGGCTGCCTTCCTCTGCGCTATCATCGACGCCGATGACCCCCGGGACTCCCTCCGATCTCGCGACCCGTCGTGCCTTGGTGCGGCGCCTGGTCGAAGAAAGCACACCGCACGGCGAGACGTTCGAGGCGTGCCGCGCGGTGCTGCGCGGTGAGCCCGCTTCCGAGATGGCCCACGACGCACTGTGCATGCTCCTCGAGGGCGCACTCGCCGATGCCACCCTCTCGATCCGGGACACCCAGGTTGTCGTCCCCTTGTTGAAGGAGCTGGCCAGAGGGTCGATCGGCGTTGGAGAGCTTCTGTGACCGGCGGCTGGGTGCTGCTGGCGCTGGGAACGCCGCTCGTCCTGACCTTCGCGGCGATCGCCCTTCGCCCCACGAGCCCATCGCCGCTGGCCGCGATCGCGGTCAACGCCCTTGCTCCGGGCGCCGGCCTCGCGCTGCTCGGACGGCCCATGCTGGAGGTCGCCGTCGGCCTTCTCGTCACCGTCGCCTCGCTGCTGACGATCGGCGGCTTCGACGAGCTCGGTATGTACGTGCCGATCATGATCGTTGGCGGCGTGTGGGCATCAATCTACACACCATTGAACCCTTTCAAGCGGACTCTCGAGCAGCTTCCGCCGCCGACCGTGCCCCGCCGCGACCACGCCGATGGAGGCTCCTGGATCGGCTCCACCGCTGCCGGCGCTACCGCGGCGCAGGCCCGGTCCAAAGGTGACGAGGCTGCGGCTGAAGGGTACCGGGTCGCCGTCCGATGCACCGAGTGTGGAGCCGACATCGAGGTTCCGGTGCTCCACCGGATGGCGCACTGCGAGTACTGCGACAGCCACCACCTGGTGATCGGTCACGAGGACACGCTGTACGTCACGATTCCAGAGAAGGCGCACGATCAGCAGAGCCTTCGTGAAGCCCTGCTCGACCACTACCGGTACCAGCACTACCTCAAGCTGTACGCGCGCCGGGTGACTCCTCTCGAGAACCGCAAGAGCATCGCCGCCGAGGACGGTACCCTGGTCGTCAGTCCCGAGCTGAGCGCCGCCGCGGCGGCGGCAGAGCAACTTGTGTCGCGCGCGGCCGACGGCTTCCGGGCGCGCCTCGCGACGACTCTCGAGGTCACGCCGCGTCACCACTTCCTGGCTCCGTACCGGCACGGCATGGGCACACTGTACGAGGCGGCCTTCGGCCGCTCACGGAGCGACATGGAGAAGAAGCTGGGATTCGCGGTCGGCACCGTGGAGGCCGCCACACTGGCCAGCGAAGGAGTTGATCTACCGGCGATGGGCAAGCTGAGCTACCTGCGTGCGGTCCTGCCCGCGGCGCTGCTGGGCGAGAACGCACGTTGCCTGCCCCTCGACCTCGGCCCCGAAGCGCTGCAGAGGGCGTACGGCCACCTCGACCGCAAGCAGCTGGACCGCTCTCTGCAGGTCATCCGCCTGGGCACCGTCTTCGTGCCCGAGGTGAACGCCGTGGTCTGGCGGCCGTGGTGGGTGGTCGACGTCTCCGGTGGGGGTGTATCCGAAACGGTGCTGGTGGACGCCGCTGCCGGCTCGGTTGCCGGCGCGCCACCGTCGTTCGACACCGGGCTCCTCGAGGAGCTGCCTATCGAGGCCCGGGAACCCGGCACGGGTTTGCGTTTTCTGCCCATGGAGTGCCCCACCTGTGGCTACGAGTTCCCGTTCGACGTCGCAGCCCTGGCCCACTTCTGCCGCAACTGCCACCGGGTGTTCACGATTCACGGCACCAACAAGAAGGAAAGGGAGTACGATTGCTGCGACTTCGACGAGCGCGCCGCCGTCGACCTGGTTCCGTTCTGGCGCTTCCCGCTCCGGCTGCGCACAGCGGACGGCAAGCTCTTGACCGATCTTCCTCACCTCACCGACGGTATCGACGGGACCTTCGATCAGATCGGCGACGGCACCGCTCAGCGCGATGACGAGCTGTTCGTGCCCGCGATCCGGCTCATCAATGCACGCCTCATGTCGGAGGCTTTCAACCGCCTGTTCCACTTCACGGTCCGCTCGTCACCGACCTACCGCAGCGGACGCTTCCCGCTCGACGAGAAGCCTCAGCCGCTCACGGTGTCGCTGGGCGAGGCCGAGGCGCGCGAGCTGGCGCCACTCTACCTCGCCAACGCCTTCGGCCGCCGCGACCTCGCCCGCGTCAACGTCAACCAGGTGGCGTCGTGGTTGTTCGGCGCCCGCCTCCAGTCCACCGGACGCTTGACCTTCCTCGCCGTGCCGCGCGCGATCACCGAGCCGTTCCGCGCCTACATCGGCCGTGGCCCGGCCACCGCCGTAACCCGCGCCGAAGGCACGAGCCGGTCCACCTGAGCCGTCAGACCGAACCACCAAGACACCAAGAACACGTCGCCCGGTGATGAAGTGCTTGAGCGATGAGGTGATGACGTTCCACCACCCAACCCAAGGGGGGAAACGGGAGACGGGAAACGGGAAACGCTCCCCCACCCACCCGGAGAATCGCCCTGTAGCACGCTCCAAAGAACGTGACGCTCAAACGGGCGTACCGTCCTTGATGTTTCTCTGAAGGCCGTTCGCAAGCCGAACGTGCTCGCGAGAAACGTCAAGGGGGGTAACCTCGGCCCTTGGCGGTGAGAGTATCGGCCCCACGATTGGAAGAGGCGGCCCGAGTGGATTCCGGCGGTCGCGGTCAAGGTGCTCATCCCTCCTCGCGGCCATGCGACCGCCGGAGACGCGAGGCGGGCGGCCGCGTTGGGCCGCACGGCCGCCGGAGCTTCAGAGAATGCCGGGCTCCCTCGGTCCTTGGCGCTGGGAGTAGCCGCTTCAGCACGGAGGAAAGCGACTCGAACGGCCGACTGCGGTCGCGGTAGATCACAAGTCAACGACCGGGCTAGAATGCGGGCGCGCACGGAGGTGACCGATGAGCGCTCCCGTCAACATCGAGCTGACCGACCTCCCCGAGCCGTCCCCGTTCGAGCCGGGCATCCGGCGCGCGCCCAGCCGCGGCTACCAGCTCGGCCGACGCGACACCGTGCTCGCGCTCAAGAACGCCCTCCGCTACGTGCCGCGCGAGCACCACGAGGTGGTGGCACCGGAGTTCCTCGACGAGCTGCGCACCCGGGGCCGCATCTATGGCTACCGCTACCGTCCCGCCGGGCGGATCTGGGGCCGCCCGCTCGACAGCTACGACGGCCGGACCACCGAGGGCCGGGCGATGCAGGTCATGATCGAAAACAACCTCGACTTCGAGGTCGCGCTCTACCCTTACGAGCTCGTGACCTACGGCGAGTCGGGCCAGGTGTGCCAGAACTGGATGCAGTACCGACTCCTCAAGCGGTACCTCGAGCTGCTCACCGACGAGCAGACGCTGGTCGTCACGTCGGGGCACCCCCTGGGGCTGTTCCCGTCCCCGCCGGAAGCACCGCGGGCGATCCTCACCAACGGCCTGATGGTCGGCATGTTCGACACCCCGGAGGACTTCCATCGCCTGGCCGCCCTCGGCTGCGTCAACTATGGGCAGATGACCGCCGGCGGCTGGATGTACATCGGCCCGCAGGGAATCGTGCACGGCACCTACATCACCCTGCTCAACGCCGGCCGTCGCTACCTGGGTGTGCCGGACGACGCGAACTTGGCGGGACACACGTTCGTCACCTCCGGGCTCGGCGGAATGTCCGGCGCCCAGGCCAAGGCGCTCGAGATCGCCGGCGGCGCTGGGATCATCGCCGAGGTCGACGCTTCCCGCATCCAGACCCGCCACGAGCAGGGTTGGGTGTCGAAGGTGACATCCGACCTCGACGAGGCGGTCCACTGGATGCTGGCCGCCCGCGACCAGGGAAAGGCGCTGTCGATCGCCTACCACGGCAACGTCGTCGACCTCCTGGAACACCTGGACCGGAACGACGTCCCGATCGAGCTGCTGTCCGACCAGACCTCGTGCCACGTTCCGTACGACGGCGGCTACACCCCCGCCGGCACCACCTTCGAGGAGGGACGCGAGCTCCTGAGGAGCGACCGCGGGCGCTTCCACGCCCTGGTCGACGACAGCCTGCGCCGCCACTTCGAGGTGATCCGCCGCCTCACCGGCCGCGGCGCCTACTTCTGGGACTACGGCAACTCGTTCATGAAGGCGGTCTTCGATGCTGGTGTGACCGAGATCGCCGCCAACGGCAGCGACACAACCGAGGGTTTCATTTGGCCGTCCTACGTCGAGGACATCATGGGCCCGCTGTGCTTCGACTACGGCTACGGCCCGTTCCGCTGGGTGTGCCTGTCGGGCCGCCCCGAGGACCTGGCCGCCACCGACCGCGCCGCCATGGCGTGCATCGATCCGGAACGGCGCGGGCAGGACCGCGACAACTGGCAGTGGATCCGGGACGCAGGGTCGAACCGCCTGGTGGTCGGAACTCAGGCGCGCATCCTGTACGCCGACGCCGAGGGCCGTACGAAGATCGCCCGCGCCTTCAACCGCATGGTGCGCGAGGGCGATATCGGGCCGGTCATGATGGGCCGCGACCACCATGACACCGGCGGCACGGACTCGCCGTTCCGCGAGACCGCCAACATCTACGACGGCTCCAACCTGGTGGCCGACATGGCGCACCACTGCTGGGCGGGCAACGCCGCCCGCGGCATGACCATGGCGGTGCTCTCCAACGGCGGCGGGGTCGGCACCGGCAAGGCAATCAACGGCGGCTTCGGTCTCGTCCTCGACGGCTCGCCGCGGGTCGACCGCATCCTCGACACCGCTTTGGAGTGGGACGTCATGAGCGGTGTCTCACGTCGCGCCTGGGCACGAAATTCCAACGCCCTCTCGACCGTCGCCGAGTGGAACCTGGCCAACGCCGAGCGCGGCCACATCACCGAGCCGGCCCTGGCCGACGAGAACTACCTCGAGCAGCTTGTGGACCGGGAGATGTGAGGAACGTCCAGGGGGAGATGCTTGGCGCCGTCGACCCGAGACTCGGACCGATCTGATCCTCATCCGGCTGCTAACACCCCTGGTGGGGTCGAGTTTCAGGGCGGCCTCTTGCAGTGTCTCTAGCCGTTTCGCAGCAGAATCTATGTCTTGACGTTGCACAGAATGAGGAATATGTTTGTGCAGTCAACATCGAGGATCTTGTGACTACGTTCGGGTGGAATCAGCCTCCCGGCAGGTCTAATCGGATTGGTGAACGGAAGCGTCCACCGGAACAGAGGAGGTCCCCCATGGGGCATCGGGTACGTCGATCCATCATTGTTACGTCTGCCGCCCTGCTGCTTCTGGCGCCGCCGGCCCTGGCGCAATCCGGAGCACCGGCACCGCCAAACGCCTACGGCCAGGCTGACCAGCTGACCGCCTACTACGCGGCAAGATGGGTGCCGTTCAAGGGAACTCCAAGCCCGGTCCAGGACTACATCTCGGGTTACATCGGCCCAAGCGCCACAGGGTATTACGCCTATTACTGGACTCAGGTCGAGCTCCCCAACGGTGCCTCCCTTGATGGACTCGATTTCCTGGTCTACGACAACGATGCCAACAGCCATGTGGGGTGCACCCTTGTCGGGGCCCAGGGAGCGTTCCCGAGCGCAGGTGATCCAGACCCGACGTTTGACTTCGTCGCGGGGGCCTCGACCGGGGACGCCGAGACGCCTGGGTATACGGTCCTGAGCCCGACCTTCGTCGTGCCACAGATCATCCACGCCTGGGAGGACTGGGATGGCGACGGCGCCGCCTCGGCTACAGCTTTCTATCTCCAGTGCTACGCCCAGCAGGTCGACGGCAACAACACCCTTCGCTTCTGGGGCGCTCTGCTCCACTGGCACCGCACCATCTCGCCCGCCCCGGCCACCGCCACGTTCGTCGATGTGCCCGTGGGCGCCTTCGGCTTCCAGCACATCGAGGCACTGGCCGCGTCCGGCATCACCGCCGGCTGCGACGCCACCCACTTCTGCCCGGATGCTCCGGTGACGAGGGCACAGATGGCCGTCTTCCTCGCCAAGGCGCTCGGCCTGCACTGGGACATGTAGTCCAACGGGCCCCAGAGTCGAGCCGGCGCGCTTCGCGCTGGGTCTGCCGGACGTCCGGACCATCGGACTCGGCAAGACTCAAAAGGCGGCCGAATACTGGTATAGCCGAGTCGCGGAACCGGGTCCGCAGGGAGGTACGTGAGGTGCTCGGAAGGAGTTCCTCTCCAGTGTTTGCACCCGGGCCGTCGCACCTTGCAGCAGTGGCCCTGTAACTGCAGAGACGCCAACACCTGAGGGTCGAGGCCAGCGCCCCCGGGCCTGAAACTGCTCTCAGCCGAGGGGAATGATGTCACGCAGGCTGTCCTCGTCTTGCGGGCTGCCCCAGCGTTGGGCCCCTGCCAGGAACTCCTTTTCGGGCATTGACAGCCCCTGCCGTCTGTGTCACAGTCGCAGGTACCAAGACAATCTGTGGGTGAGCTGGCAAAGGAGGATCCCCTCAAAAACCCGGCCTCAAACCTACGTAGAAGGGAGCTTTGTATGAGAAGGTACTGTGTCGTCCTGGTCGCTCTCGTCGTGGTCGCCATGGCTACGACAACACTGGCGCAGGCTCAGATGGTAGCCTGGAACGGCTCTGCAATCGACGCCTCACAGGTTCCGGCGGATGTCCCGGCCTCGACGGAGGCCGCCTCGGGGTACATCCCGGAGGGCCCGCCCCCGGCAGACCCGAATTGGGGCATTCAAGACTATGTGACCCGGACCCTTGGTGCAGGGGACTTCATTCGACGCTGGGCGTGCATCTACAACGGCGTCCCCAACTACAACAACCTTCATGACATTTCACCAGACGTCGGCGAGACGCACATCTGTGTCGGAGCCCCAGTTCACCTTCCCGCCGGAGCACACCTCGAGTACGTGCGGCTCATCTACCATGACGACGTATCCGGCTCGGTACCCAGCATGGGACTGTACTACCAAGACTTCTACACTGACAACACCATCATCGGCCTGACGCCATCCTCGTATACCGGCGGAGACAGGTACGTTGACTTCTCCGTTGACTACACCATTCCCGTCAAGAACAGGTCGCACCATGTCAACGCGATCATCGACCGAAGCGGTTCTACCTACCATTCGATCTACGGGATCACGTTCTGGATGCACCTCCAGATCAGCCCGGCGCCCGCGACTGCGACCTTCGTCGACGTGCCGGTAGGCGCTTTCGGGTTCCGGCAGATCGAGGCGCTCTATGCGTCCGGGATCACTGGCGGCTGCGATGCCACCCACTTCTGCCCCAACGCCTCGCTGACGAGGGCTCAGATGGCCGTCTTCCTCGCCAAGGCGCTCGGCCTGCACTGGGACATATAAGAACCTGCAACAGTATCGGTATCGTCACGGCGCGCCACTCGGCGCGCCGTTCTTTCTTCCTCAACCCGAATCCCTCGGTGTCCGCACTCGAATAAGGATCGCCACCCGCTGAGGTGGACCCTCCGGCATAGCGAGGCCTGACGCCTGATCCAGGCGGGCACGAGACCGGAGCCCCGAGCGACCAGTGGAGCACCGCGTCTCCTTCGTCTCCCAGCCGGTCAGTCACCCGAAAATGTCGCCCGGCCAGGAGCGCAGCACAATGCTCTCGCCTGAGCTGACCCCTTGACATGCCCACCGTCGGGGCGTATAAAAAGGCTCAAGAAAAATGAAACAGCGACTGAGTCTCTCCCACGTCTTGGTACGCAAGACCCTTCAGGATGTGGGCTTAGGTCCATCTACATCGAACGACAAAAGGAGCCGATTATGAAACGATCTATTGCGGGTTTCGCCTTCTTCGTCGGCGTCGTTGCCCTGGTCATCTCGCCGTGGGCAGCAGCGCAAACCCCGGATGCGGATGGGGTGACCGGCGGTCCGAGCGGCATCGCAGGGGTGGCGGCGCCACGTCCCAGGCAGATGCAACCCGATGCCTTCGGCACCGGCAACCAGTTGACCGAGATCCACGCACCGAACTGGTCGCCGTACTACCTCACGAGCCCGCCCGGCTACATCGGCCTCGGCTACGCGGAGCTCGGGCAGGCGGAGGCTTCCTACTACTGGACTCAGCTCAACCTGCCGCTTGGCGCGACGATACACACGGTCTATGCAGTCGTTTACGACAACGATTCATCGGCGAACTGGACTTTTGCGCTGCAAGTTTTCGAGGCGGCCACCTACGGCCCCGCACCAATCGCCCTGAATATCGGTGCAGAGACGTCCACCAGCGGCACCCCGGGCTACACGTATCTCACCATTGACGCCGGTGATACGGTCATCCGAGCGCTTGCCGATTACGACCTCGATGGCACGGAGAATGACGTTGCCTTCGATCTCCTCTTGCATTGCGGTGCTCCCAGCCTGGCGACCAACATGAGCTTCTGGGGCGCCTCGGTCAACTGGTCTCGAACGGTCTCCCCCGCCCCGGCCACGGCAACCTTCGTCGATGTGCCGGTAGGGGCCTTCGGCTTCCGGCATATCGAGGCGTTGGCCGCGGCCGGCGTCACCGGTGGCTGCGACGCCACCCACTACTGCCCGAACAATCCGGTCACGAGGGCACAGATGGCCGTCTTCCTCGCCAAGGCTCTCGGCCTTCACTGGTCCTACTGATCCGACCATCCTCGGACCGACGAGGGGCGCCCCGGCCCAAAAAGGTCGCGCTCGAGCGGCGCAGGTGACGGCATGGTTCGGGGAAAGTAGGGAAGCTGCCTCCGTGAGATGTCCTGCCCAGCTTCAATCCCGGAGCCGCCCGCCTCTGACAGCTCAGAACCGGTGACAGACGAGCCACTCCGGTTTCGCCCGGGGTAGGGACAGACGTCCCGTGCCGGCGGCTTGTTGACATCCCCCTCGGCAGGACATACGTTAGCTGTATCGTTAAAGGAATCAGATCTTTAGTCGGCCAAGACAGTCGACACTCGGCGGAGCGACGGAGTGTCGGAATCGGCCCTCTCGTGAAGAAGAACAGGAGGCAGAGTCATGAGACGTTCTTTCACGGTTGTCGCGCTCTTCGTAGGTATCGGCGCCGTGGTGCTGTCACCGTGTGCGGCGCAAGCTCAGAGCTCGTACGGGGTAGCTGTCAATCCGGGGCGCTCCACCGATGTACCCGGGTTCGCTTCCGCCCAAGAGGGACCCCTTGCCTTCGGCACGGCGATTCAAACCACGGTGATCCACGCATCGCAGTGGGTGCCGTACACTGGCACGGGTCCACTTTCCAATTTGTACGGATACGCGGTACCCGTTGAGACGGGCAGTAGCTACTACTGGACCCAGCTGAACCTGCCCGTCGGTGCAACAGTATCCGTCATTGACGCGTTTGTTTACGACAACGATATCGGCGACTGGGAGTTCGGTTTCAAGGCAACTGAAGCCGCAAGGTTCGGCTCCAGCGCGTACATAACCCTCGGTACTGCAGACTCCAGCGGCACGCCCGGTTTCACAAACCTGACCATCTATACCGGAGACATGGTCTTCCATACCTTCGCCGATATCAGCGGCGACGGCACGGAGAACCCCGTCGCGTATGTCCTTACCCTCAGCTGCGTTGTCCACTCCATAACCGAGCTGCGCTTCTGGGGAGCCGAAGTCCACTGGTTCCGCACCATCTCCCCCGCCCCTGACACGGCGACCTTCGTCGACGTGCCGCTGGGTGCCTTCGGCTTCCAGCACATCGAGGCACTGGCCGCGTCCGGTATCACCGCCGGTTGTAACGCCACCCACTTCTGTCCCGACGCCCCGATCACGAGGGCACAGATGGCTGTCTTCCTCGCCAAGGCGCTGGGCCTGCACTGGTCGATGTGACGCAGCTGCTTGAGAGCCGAACCTGCGCGCCTCTCCTCGCCCGGTGACCCGGACAGCAGCAGTAGCTGCGCCCATCCAGCGCCCGAGTCTGGCGTGAGCTCCTCCCGGAAGCTCGAGCCGCATGGCGGGCGTTCCCACCCGCTTTGCAATCCCATCGGAGCACTTTCCGGTGCGGAGCTACTACGTGAGGCGGCTTGACACATTGCAGTTGAGGACGTAACTTAGTCTCAGTTGCGGGATTAGAAACGTGAACTCTGATCCAACATTGAACCCAAACGAACACGAAACGGACGGAGTCGTGTGACCACGTCCATTGCAGAAGGAGGTCATCTCGATGAGACGCCGTTTTCTCCTTTTCGCGTTGTTCTTTGGTGCTGCTGCGCTGGCAGCCCCTCTGCCCGTCGCCGCGCAGGAGACGAATAACGGGCCCACCACTGACGGCACTGCCACGCCGGTTGTGATGCCGCCGCCGGGTCAGCAGGCGCCCGATGGTTTCGGGACCGAAGGGACGTACACGGCGTTCCAGGCGGCGCGCTGGATCCCAAAAGCAGGCACCCCAACCCCGCTCTACTATGCTGCATCGGGTTACGTTGGACCTACCGGCACCAGTCAGGCCGACTACTGGACCCAACTCGATCTGCCGAACGGCGCTGCGATCGACTACGTGTACGCGGTGCTCTACGACTACGACGCGAACGGGTATTGGTCTTTCGTCTTCAAGGGCTACGAGGGCGCGCCGTTCACTGGAAGCCCACACGTCGTGACATTTCAAGGCGGTAGCACCAGCAACGGCGGCCAGCCGGGCTACACGGCAATACAGCTGACCGCGAATCCGCCCGTCGTTGTTCATGAGTGGGCCGACCTGAACGACGACGGCACGCAGAACGTCGTCAGCTACAACCTGGAGCTGGAGGCTGTGCCATCGTCCTCGAACACTCTCGCCTTCTGGGGCGCCGTCGTCCACTGGACCCGGACCATCTCCCCGGCGCCGGCCACGGCGACCTTCCTGGATGTGCCCGTTGGTTCTTTTGGCTTCCGCCAGATCGAAGCGCTGGCTGCCTCCGGCATCACGGCCGGGTGCGACGCCACTCATTTCTGCCCCAACGCCACACTGACGAGAGCGCAGATGGCCGTGTTCCTGGCCAAGGCTCTCGGCCTCGAGTGGACCGAGTAGCCCAGCGCTTTCCGAGTCGAGGCGGCGCGCCTCCTCTCTTTCGGCGGCCCTTGCGCAGGAGGCTACCTCCGACGGGAGCCGGACCCAACTTCGAGGTCGCTCCGGACACTCCCCCCTGGACGGGGTACCTCGGTCCCTCTGTCACCGCACTGAGACCCCCACCGGTGCGGGTCTGCAGCGCAAGGCGCCTTGAGACGTGAGTGTTGAGAACGTAGCTTGATCTCGGTTACAGTTTCGAGGAACGTGAACTCAGAGCGAACATTCAACTCAACCGAACACAGGACGGACGGAGTCATGTGACGACGTCCATGACACAAGGAGATCGGATCGATGAAACGTCGTTTTCTCCTTTCCGCGCTTCTCTTCGGGGGCGCTGCATTGCTCGCTCCTCCACCAGCTGCAGCGCAATACACCAGCGGGGCGACTCCCACGAATGGCAGCTCAACTGAGGTTGTCACGCCGCCCCCGGGCCAGCAGGCGCCCGACGGCTTCGGACCCGAGGGAAACTACACGGCCTTTCAGGCTGCCCGCTGGATCCCCTGGCAAGGAACCCCCACGCCCTCAGCCTACGTTGGAACGGGTTACGTGGGACCATCCTACGCGACGCCCGCTGCTTACTGGACCCAGCTCGATTTGCCGAACGGGGCCTCCATCGACTACGTGTACGCAGTGGTGTACGACAACGACACCAACGGGGATTGGGACTTCGATTTCGCCGGCTACGAGGGCGCGCCGTTTGCCGGAAGCCCGCACTACGTGTCCTTTGGCAGCGGAAGCACCTCACTTTCGGGTACCCCAGGCTACACAGCGATTCGGCTGACCCTGGATCCACCAGTCGTCGTCCACGAGTGGGCCGATCTCAATAACGACGGCACGCCGAACATTGTGAGCTACAACCTGAGCCTGAAAGGGACGCAAACCTCCGGGTACGACACCCTCAGGTTCTGGGGCGCCGCCGTCCACTGGACCCGGACCATCTCCCCGCCGCCGGCCACGGCGACCTTCGTAGACGTGCCCGTGGGTTCATTCGGGTTCCAGCACATCGAGGCGCTGGCCGCCTCCGGCATCACTGCCGGTTGCGATGCCACCCACTTCTGCCCCAACACCCCGGTCACGAGGGCGCAGATGGCCATTTCCCTGGCCAAGGCTCTCGGCCTTGAGTGGACCGAGTAGCCCAACTCTCTCCGAATCGCGGCGGCACGGTCCCCGGCCACGCCGTTGTCGATTCTCTTGGCCTGCGGAAGACAGAACACAGGGGTTTAACCCGAGGCAAGGCCGTCGTAACATTCCCTCATCGGCAATGGAGGTGCTCACCATGAACGCATGCACACCGACTCGCATCGCTATCACTCTCCTGCTCCTCGTTCCCGCCCTGGCTCTTGCTGCTCCGCCCACGAACGAGAAGGACCCCCTCGAGCAGGGCCTCGCAGCCTACAAGGCGGGCCACTACCAGGAGGCGCTCGACCTCTGGCGCCCACTTGCGGCACAGGGCAACCCTGAGGCCCAGTTCCGCCTCGGTTACATGTACGCTAATGGGCTGGGGGTCGCGCTGGACCAGGGGCTGGCCCTGACGTGGTACCGGAAGGCTGCTGAACTGGGCCACGCCAAGGCGCAGTACAACGTGGGTATCGCCTACCTCCAGGGCACCGGAGTCGGAAAGGACCCGAAGGAGGCGTCCACCTGGCTCAAACGGTCGGCTTCCCAGGGGTGGGCGCC
>JAJDNH010000081.1 GCA_022340775.1 Acidobacteriota bacterium | reverse complement strand
CGGCGCGCTGGCTGTCATGAATACCGTCGCCGACCACCTGGCGAGGTAGCCGGCCCCTAGGGCAGGCCGAAGGCGCGGGTCAGGAACACCGCCATCTGGCTTCTCAGCACCGGGTTGGTCGGGCAGTAGGAGGTGGCGCTGCAGCCGGTCGTGATCCCCTCGTTGTACAGCTGCTCCACCCAGTCAACCGCAAACCCGCCCGGGCACGCCACGTCGTCGAAGATCCCGCTGCACGCCGGCGGCTGGTAATCACTGCCATGCTCCGCCTTGAGCAGGAACACCGCCATCTGGTCCCGCTTGACGGGCTTACCGGGGCAGTAGTTGCCACCCCCGCAGCCGGCCGTGATCCCCTCGTTGTAGAGCTCCTCGATCCAGTTGACCGCGAAGCCCCCCGGACACACCAGGTCGCTGAAGATGCCGATGCACGGCGGCGGCTGGTAATCGCTGCCGTGCTCCGACTTGAGCAGAAACACCGCCATCTGCTCGCGCGCCACGGGATCGTTGGGACAGAAGACGTCGTCGCCGCAGCCGGAGGTGATGCGGTCGTCGAACAGGCGCTCGATGAAGCCGGCGGCGAACGATCGCACCGGCACGTCCGCGAACGGCCGGTAGGTGGTGATGCCTGAGTTGCGGCCAGAGAAGAAGGGCGCCGCAGAGGTACGGAAGACGGTCGGCGGAGTCATGACGTACCCCGTCGGGTCGATGTAAGCGTAGTTGAGCGAGGCGTACGGCTGCCAGGCCTCCCAGACCACGATCCCGTTACCGCGCGCGTCTCTCGTCACCGACAATCCCCAGCCGAGGTTGGCTTGTGCAGGGCCCGGAAGCGGCGTGGCCGGCACGGCAAGGTTGAAGCTCGGGTCGAGGATGGCAAACTCCGCGTCGCCGCCGGCCGCCCAGGCGATCAGGGTTTTCTTGCCGGCAAGCTCCACCGCGTCGATGGAGTCGCCATCTCCACCGAGTGGCGTCGCCGCCACCTGTGTTCCGTCGCTGTCGAGGATGTGGGCCTCGATCTGGCCGCCGCTGGTGGTCGGGTACGCCACCAGGACACGGTTGTCCGAGAGATCCCCCATCCCGACGTACCGGGCCATCCCACCGCCGGCCGGCAGGCCGCTCAGGTTCCTGATCTCTTTCACCTGAGCGCCGCTGCTGTCGTAGATCGCCAGGTATACATTGCACTCGGTACCGGCCGCACGCTCCGTCTCGGCCACCCACGAGAGGACGAAGCGGTTGTCTCCCGTCGCCGCGATGTGGGTGCCGGTGATAAACGGCACGTCGAGATCACCGGGCTGACCGAAGGCGGTGTTATTTGTCACGTTCTGGGGACCAAAAAGGATGTTGCCGTCCTCGTCGAGCACTGCAAAGTAGACGTTGTCGTTCTCGTTGTCGTCGGAGTCATAGGTGTCGTCGTGCCAGATGACGCCCGTTCGGCGGTCGGGTGTAGCGGCGGCGGACAGATCCCACGCCCAGATCCTGCTGGTCGCGCCGGTGTGCGGGTCGAGCGTGGTCGCAGGCAGCACCTCGGCGCCGCTCCGGCCTCGGATCGTGTACACCACGTGGAACACACTGGGGTTCCCCCACATCGAAAACGAGGCGACCAGGAGGTTGCCGTTCGGCTCTTCGAGGATGGTGGGCCCAGAGCCGCCGTTGTACCTACCCTCTGTCGTAACCTGGGTCCAGCTCGTCCCGGTCGGCTGCGCCACCATGATCTGCCCTGTCCAACCGTCCTTGAGGTCCGCAAGCGCGAACCGTGCCGGCACCGCGTTCTGGACCAGCATCTGACCCGACACCGTCGGATCGACCGACGAGGTTGCGGTAATCACCGCGGTATTGGAGGCTCCGACAGTCGCCGGTGCGTCGACCTTGAATGACATCGGTACGGACTCCAGCTGGGCCAGCGGGCCGGTGTCGACGATCCCGTCCCCATCGGTATCAACGAGCCCCTCGAGATCCAGGCTCCAGGAGGAATCGACCGTAACCTCGAACGTGTCGTCCCCGAGCTCGCCGTAGTTGAGCAGCGTCGGAACGAGGTCGCCTGTCGCCTGCTGCTGGGCCTGGCCGAGGGAGACGAAGCTGCCGTTGGCCCGCGGGTAGGGAAACGCATGGGCACCCGACGCCGGGTGCGTGAAGCGAACCGCCGTGCCGGCCGGGATCTGTTGTCCCTGCATGTAGCGAAGGTCATCGTAGCCCGTGAAGTCCACGATCCCGGTGTGCGGACTCCAACCCACGCTCCCCATGCTCAGGTACTGGAAGGTGATGTCGCCGCCCTCGTGGAGGATGGCCTCGAACGTGAACGTCGAGGTCGGGTCGGAGACCGACTCCAGGCCGGCCCACTCGACGACCAACCAGCGGTCGGGCGCCGTCCCGCCAGTCTTCATGTAGATCGTCCCCGTATTGTCGAAATACCAATCCCCATCGGGCGCCGCACGGGCAGCCCCCAGGGATCCGGCCGGGCAGCTGTCTCGATCGTGCTCCGGATCGAAGCTGAGAACCCCGTTGTAATGGATCACCATGCCGGTGGGGACCACGCCGTAGTAGCGAAAGGGGAACGGAATAGAGGCCTGGTAGACGTCCATGCAGGTAGTCAGGCTCAGCTGGGTCCCATCTGTCGCGTCGATCCACGAAAACGGCACACTGTCGTCCCAGGTGTAGCCGAACTGATCCGGCCCGCCGCTCGCCCGCGGCGCGACCACGCGGCTCACCTCGGTGCGCGCCGAAGCCGGCACTCCTGCCCGAACTGGGGAGGTCCCCGGCGGGCGCGAGGCGACGGCGATCGAGGCTCCCAAAGCCGCACACAGCGCTGCGACGAAAACGATGAAATTGTGTCTCTTCATGGCTGCCCCCAAGACGAACCAGCTCGATCGTAACACACGTGGCCGGGCCGTGGTACGAATGAACTGCACCCCGGATGAGGTTGTCTCACTCGGAACGGACTGGGAGGTCGAGCCATGGACGAGCCGGAGCGAGCCGTCGAGTTTGCCGACAAGGACGAGCCCCTGCGCCGCGACGTCGGGTTTCTCGGCCAGCTGCTCGGTGAGGTGCTCATCGAGCAGGGCGGCCGGGAGCTGTTCGGGCGCGAGGAGGCCGCCCGGCTGGCGTCACGGCGCCGCCGTGCCGGCGACCCCGAGGCCGCGGTCGAGCTGGCCGGCGTCCTTCACGGCCTCTCGCCGGTCGACGCCGCCGAGGTGGTCCGTGCCTTCTCCGCTTACTTCGCGGTCGTCAACATGGCCGAACGGGTGCACCGCATCCGCCGCCGCCGCGACTACCTGCGCGACCCCGGCACCCCTCAGCCCGGCAGCCTGCTGGCCGTGCTGTGCGACCT
>JAJDNH010000079.1 GCA_022340775.1 Acidobacteriota bacterium | reverse complement strand
AACTCGATGGCCTGCCTGGCGGTATATGACGCGGAGAGATGGCTCAAGCAGGCCGAGATCGCCGCAGCGATGTCGCTGGAGGGCCTGCGAGCCAACATGAAGCCGTACGATACGCGCCTGCACGAGCTGCGCGGCTTCCGTGGCGCCATCACCTCGGCGGCAAACATCCGCAAGGTCATTGACGGCTCCGATCTGCTCTCGGGCTCATACCCGGTCAAGGTGCAGGACGCGTACAGCATGAGGTCGACGCCGCAGGTCATCGGTGCGGCAAGGGACCAGCTGCGCTGGACTCGCACGCAGGTGGAGATCGAGGCCAACGGGGTCGGCGACAATCCGATCTTCCTGCCCGAGGATCGAGTCGTCCTGACCGGTGCCAACTTCCAGGGGACGCCGGTGAGCCTCCCTCTCGACACGCTGGGCGCTGCCGTTACCATGGTGTGCGTACTCTCGGAGCGGCGCCTGAACCGTCTCACCAACCCTGCCCTGAGCGCCGGCCTGCCTCCCTTCCTGACCAAGGGTGCGGGGATGTTCTCGGGGCTCATGCTCAGCCAATACACCGCGGACATGCAGATCGTGGAGCAGAAGGCGCTGTCGGCGCCTTCATTCATCCAGTCGATTCCAGCCGCGGCCGACCAAGAGGACTTCGTCTCGATGGGTATGAACTCAGCGATGCAGACGCGGCAGATTCTCGACCTCGCCTGCGGAATCCTCGGGATCGAGCTGATGGCCGCCGCCCAGGCACTCGATCTGCGGGAGTTCTCACCCGGTAACGGCACGACTGCGGCACGGAATGAGATCCGCCGTCACGTCGAGTACCTGGATATCGACCGTCCTCTTCATCGCGACCACAACGCCATGGCCGCGTTGGTCAAGGACAACCTGGTACTGCATGCGGTCGAGGATGCCATCGGCGAGCTCGCAACCTGAGGCTGAGCCGCCGGTGGCGCAACGCCTTCAGCGGACAAACGGGCGACGCAGCACGCCGGCCAGGATGACCCTGGCCCGATCAGGCCCGTGAAGGGCCACACGGCTGTGCAGCACCTGCTCCGGTTCGGCGGCAATACGTGCCAGGATCCGCGCATAGACCAGCCCCATGAGTCGGACACCGAGGCGCGCATCCCGCTCCAGCGTCTGCGGCAGCGGGTTGGCAGCGTGAAAGTGGTCCCGTGCCCGTGCAGTCTGGAACGCCATGAGCTCTCGGAACGGCGCATCCCCGTTGCGTGCGAACAGCTGCTCCTCGGTCACTCTGAACCGTTCCAGCTCGTCCAGAGGCAGGTAGATCCGCCCGCGTTCCGTGTCCTCGCCGACGTCCCTGCAGATGTTGGTCAGCTGTAGCGCGAGCGCCAGATCGCGACCGTAGCTGGTCGCCGCCCGGTCGAGGACGCCGAAGATCGCGAGGGAAATGTCGGAGATCGTCACCGCGACCAGCTCGCAGTAGTGCTCCAACTCCGTGAAGTCGGCATAGCGGTGCTTGACGAGGTCCATCCGGCAACCCTCGATCAGCCCGAAGAACGCCTCCTTCGGGACCGCGAAACGATCGAGGCTCTCCGCCAGCGCACGGGTCACCGGATGGTGCGGGCGTCCGACGTACGCCGCCTCGATTTCGGCCTCCCATGCATCGAGCCTGCCGCGTGCGTCCTCGCTGTCGGCTCCGGGCGCCACCTCGTCCACGATGTCGTCCGCCACCCGGCAGACGGCGTACGCCGCGTAGACGGCGCGTCTCTTGGCCGACGACAGGAAGCGGAAGCCGACCGAGAAGTTGGGTCCCTGGGTGTGGGTCAGGTGCCGCACGGTGTTTTGGTCCGTGGAGGTCACCGTTCCTCCCTCCTCCGCCACCTCGCCACGGGCAGCCGTGGGCTCGGGCCTCGGTGCCGCCACACGAGCATGACCGCTCTCGCCATAAAGCGGCGGATAGCGCTTGGACGCTGGAGTGCAATCAGGCGCTCGCGGAAGTCGGCGCCGGCCAGCCAGGCACAGAGGCGGCCCACAGACGACGGACCCGCCAGCTCGAAGGCGGCACGCCCGAGAATCGAAACCGTCATCGGGCGAACCAGGCCCTCCCTGAAACGCCCCTGGTCCCAGCCGCTGCCGGCGATGGCCTCGGCAACCAGTGCCGCGGAGCGGAGGCCGAGCCGGTTGCCGAGTCCGAACAGGAACTCCTGAACGCCAGCAGCCTCCCCCACGTACCATCGCCCGCTTGAACTCAGGTGGCCCGGCATCGCGAAGTTCATGAACTGGCCGTGCTCGTGGGCGTTCTCCAACGGCATCGGGAACTCCTCGAGCAAGATCGCAAAGGCGCGCTCTGCGTTCCGCCTGAGCTCTGCGAGCCGCCTCACCTGCGCGGCGCCCATTGTCCCGAACCCCTCGCGCACGAAAAGGTATGCGTAGCCAGTCGGAGTCAGGCGCGGATCGAAGAGGACCGCCATCAAGTTGGGGTGCGAGGTCTTGAACACCACCTCACGGGCCACACCATCTGCGTATCGGGGCCCCGTGGCATGTACGTCCGCCGTCCACGATGACGTCTCGCTCCCAGTCTCGAGGCTGACGCCGCTCGCTTCCGCCTGACTGCGCAGCCAGTGGTCCACCGTGCCCGGTCCGGCGCCGCGGCGCACCAGGTAGGCGTAGGGCTTGGACGAACGGACCTCCCAACGTCGGCGATCGGCATCGAGAAGGACAGCCTCGTGAAGCGGAGTCAGCTCGCAGTCCGGTGCCAGAGCCATCTGCTCGAGCTCCTCCAGCACGTCCTGTCCACACGAGCCGTTCTCCAGGATCTGGAAGCCGCCCGTGAACCGGCCACCGCCGCCGCGTCGCCGGTCCCGCACCTCGACCCTGGTCCCGCGTTGCGCGACGAGCACCGCCGTGGCAAGCCCGGACAGGCCTCCGCCGAGAATCCGTACCGTCGACATGGGGTCATAGTAACCCGCCGTGCGGGCAATCGTTCGAAGGCTCGGAACCGGTGGCGAGCGGCCGTCGTTCGCCCCCGGTCGACACCTGCCACCGGTGCCCGCTCTTCTTCCGGACTCCTAACCCTTGACATCTCCTTGGGTTCCGGGCTATCGTTCCAAGGCGTGAGCAACGAAGGAGGAGTGAATGATCAAGTCCGATCTCGTCGAGAAGGTCATGGAGTCCACCGGCCTACCCAAACCGAAGGCCGCCGAAGCCGTTGACGCGCTGTTTGACAGCATGAAGGATGCGCTCCTCCAGGGAGACCGGATCGAGCTCCGGGGCTTCGGTGTCTTCCAGGTCAAGGACCGCAAGCGCGGAGTCGGCCGCAACCCCAAGACAGGCGACGAGGTCGAGATTCCGCCTGGAAAGACGATCAGGTTCAAGCCTGGCAAGTCGCTCCGCAACATGGCATGAGCTGTTGACGCGAGAGCCATCACCGTACGGCTTCGACCCCGACGGCCCGCCCGTCGGGGTTTTTGCGTCGCTGCCGCCGGCATACCGTCCCCGGTGGTGGCTGCACGGCCTGCTCCTGGCGTTGACGCTCCTCACCACGACTTTCTTCGGCGCCCTCTTTGCCGGCAACCTACCCGAGCAGATGGTAGATCTACCGTTGAGCCGGCTGGTCGTCGACCCCCGATTCATAAGCGAAGGCCTCAAGTTCTCGATTCCGCTCCTGATCATCCTGGTCAGCCACGAGCTCGGCCACTACATTGCCTGTCGCCGGCACGGATTGTTGGCGACTCCGCCGTTCTTCATCCCAGCGCCGATCGGAATCGGCACCTTCGGAGCGGTGATCCGGATCAAGGAACCGATTCGCAACAAGATGCAGCTTCTGGACATCGGCGCCGCCGGGCCGCTCACCGGTTTCGTCGTGCTGATCCCGTTCCTGGTCTACGGCATGGCCGTTTCCCGCGTGGAAACCCTGCCGACGGACCACGGTTTCTTGTTCTTCGGCGAGCCCATTCTGTTCAAGCTGATAGCTCACTTCTTCCACCCACACATCGCGAATGGTGCGGACATCGTCCTCGGGCCGGTCGGGTGGGCGGCTTGGTTCGGCCTCCTGCTCACCGCCCTCAACATG
>JAJDNH010000069.1 GCA_022340775.1 Acidobacteriota bacterium | reverse complement strand
AGATCAACGTGATCAAGGCGGTGCGCGAGGTGACGTCGCTCGGACTGAAGGAAGCGAAGGAGCTTGTCGAGGGCGCGCCGACCAAGGTCAAGGAGGGCGTCAACAAGGACGAGGCCGAGTCGATCAAGAAGAAGTTCGAGGAAGCCGGCGCACAGGTGGAGATTAAGTAACGAAACGGTCGCCGAAATCTTCAGGCCGAGTTCGAGCCTTTTCTGAAGGTGCGGGGAGGCGTGTGCTCCCCGTGTCGCTATTGGTCGGGAGGACCTGCCAATGAGCACATCCCCCAACGAGAGGGTGAACTTTTCGAAGAACCCCTCAACGATTCCTATGCCCAACCTGATCCAGGTGCAGAGGGCTTCGTACGACGGGTTCCTGCAGATGGACCTGCTGCCGGAAGAGCGGCTCCAGAACGGTCTCGAGGCGGTGCTCCAGACGGTCTTCCCGTTTACCGACTTTCGCGAGACCTGCGAGCTCCAGTTCGTGCGCTACGAGATCGGGAACTGGGCCTGCCGTTGCGGGCACCTGGCCGGGCTGGAGCACCTCAGGCTGACGTGCGAGTCCTGCGGCGAGCGGTTCCGGGCTGGAGATCCGCACGAGGAGCAGGTCGTCTGCCCTCACTGCGGCAAGGCGAACCGCAACCGGGTCAAGATGTGCCCGATCTGCGGCACGTCGGTCGGCCTCCGGCTGACCTTCCCAGCGGACGAGTGCCGCGAGCGAGGGATGACGTTCGGCGTTCCCCTGCGGCTCACGCTGCGTCTGGTGACGTTTGACGTCGAGGAAGATGGTACGAGACAGGTTCGGGACGTCAAGGAGGAGGAGCTCTATTTTGGCGAGCTGCCGCTGATGACCGACACGGGGACGTTCGTCATCAACGGTACGGAGCGCGTGATCGTGTCTCAGCTCCACCGTTCGCCGGGTGCGTTCTTCACCCTCGAGGGGCCCAATCACTACCTTGCCAAGGTGGTGCCGTACCGCGGTTCGTGGATCGAGTTCGAGTATGACTCGAAGCAGATTCTATGGGTCCGGATCGACCGCAAGCGCCGGCTCCCGGGCTCGGTGTTCCTGCGTGCCCTGAGCCCCGATCTGGAGAGCGACGCCCAGATCCTCCGCGCCTTCTACAACGTCTTCGACGTCAGGCTGACACCGGGGCTGGCGACGGCGACGCTGCGCCTCGACCGCAGGATTCTCGACATCGAGGACGAACGCCAGCAGGCGCTGCGGTTCCGCAAGGTGTCGACCCCCAGCTTGTTCGCGGGTCTGGTCCTGGATGCAGCGATGCGCAAGCGCTTGGAAAAGACAACGGCGACACGCCCGGCCGAGGTCGCCGTCGATCGCGAGAGTCTGATCGGCGCTCTGCTGGTCGATGACCTGATCGATCCCGAGACGGGAGAGGTGCTGGCCCCGGCCAACAGCCGCATCACGTCGGAGCTGCTCAACATGGCCGACGAGGCCGGCTCGCCAACGTTGGCGATGGCGTTTCCAGACTGGGATCCGGTGGGGGAGATTCTGCACCAGACGCTCGAGAAGGACGGCTCAACGACCCAGATGGACGCGCGCATGGAGATCTACCGGCGCCAGCGCCCGGGCGATCCGCCGACGGAGGAGTCGGCGACGACGCTGTTCAACGGCCTGTTCTTCGACGAGCGAAAGTACGATCTGTCGCCTGTCGGGCGCTTCAAGTTCGACGCCAAGCTCGATCTCGAAAAGCCCTTGGACATGCGAATCCTCGATGTCGAGGACTTCCTTGCACTGGTCCGTTACCTGCTGCGGTTGCACCGTGACATGGGCCGGGTCGACGATATTGACTCGCTCGCGAACCGGCGCGTGCGGACGGTCGGCGAGCTGCTCGAGAACCAGTTCAGGATCGGCCTCGTTCGGATGGAGCGAGCGATCAAGGAGAAGATGTCGATTCATCCAGACATCGACTCCGCAATGCCCCGAGATCTCGTCAACTCCAAACCGGTGATTGCGGCCGTTGATGAGTTTTTCGGATCATCGCAGCTGTCGCAGTTCATGGACCAGACGAACCCGCTGTCAGAGGTTACCCACAAGCGGCGCCTGTCGGCGCTCGGCCCGGGAGGGCTCTCCCGGGAGCGCGCCGGCTTCGAGGTGCGGGACGTTCACTCCACCCACTACGGCCGGATCTGTCCGATCGAGACCCCCGAGGGGCCGAACATCGGCCTCATCTCTTCCCTGTCCTGCTACGCCCACCTCAATCCGATGGGGTTCATCGAGGCGCCGTACAAGAAGGTGGAGAAGGGGCGGGTGCTGGAGCACGTCCGGATCACCCAAGTCGGGAATTCGAAGTACCAGCTTGGCGAGGTCGTGCTCAGCGATCACTTCAAGAAGACCAACGCCCAGCTCGCAAAGACCAAGAAGGCGGAGGCCTGGGGCGAGCCCTACGCCTTTTATCTGCCGGCGTGGGAAGAGGAGAAGCTCAACATCGCACAGGCCAACGCGCGCGTCGATGCCAAGGGCAAACTGGTCGACGACAAGGTCATCGCGCGCTCCGGCGGTGAGTTTCTGCTGATCGACCGCGAGGATGTCCACTACATCGACGTGTCACCGCGGCAGGTGGTGTCGGTGGCCGCCGCCCTGATCCCGTTCCTCGAGCACGACGACGCCAACCGTGCGCTCATGGGCTCGAACATGCAGCGCCAGGGAGTGCCCCTGGTTCGTCCCGAGTCACCGATCGTGGGCACCGGGATGGAGGCAGTGGTGGCCCAGGACTCGGGCGCGGTCGTTGTTTGCCGTCGTTCGGGTACCGTCGACAAGGTCGACAGTCAGCGCATCATCGTCCGCGTCGAGGGCGAGGGAGAGAGCGAGGGCGAGTTTGGTGCCGATATCTACCAGCTGACCAAGTTCCGACGCTCCAATCAGAACACCTCGATCAATCAGAAGCCGATCGTCGCCGAGGGGCAGCACGTCACCAAGGGCCAGGTGCTGGCCGATGGCCCCAACACTCAGGATGGCGAGCTGGCCTTGGGCCGCAACGTGCTCGTGGCCTTTGTTCCCTGGCGGGGCTACAACTTCGAGGACGCGATCCTGGTGTCCGAGAAGCTGGTCAAAGAGGATTACTACACCTCGATTCACATCGAGGAGTTCGAGACGTCGGCGCGCGACACCAAGCTGGGCCCCGAGGAGATCACACGGGACATCCCCAACGTTTCCGAGTCGGCCCTGGGGCAGCTCGACGACGCCGGGATCATCTACATCGGTGCCCATGTTGGCCAGGGCTCGATCCTGGTCGGCAAAGTGACTCCCAAGGGCGAGACGCAGCTGACACCCGAGGAGAAGTTGCTGCGGGCGATCTTCGGGGAAAAGGCTGGCGACGTCCGTGATGCCTCGCTGCGCTGTCCACCGGGGATCGAGGGCGTGGTGGTCGGCGTCCAGGTGTTCGCTCGCAAGGGCGTCGAGAAAGACTCCCGGCAGCTCTCCATCGAGGCCGAGGAGATCGAGCGGATCCGCAAGAACTCGGAGGACGAGAAGCGAATCATCCTCGAGGTGCGCGACTCCAAGATCAGCCGCCTCCTGACCGGCGTCAAGGTTTCGGGCGACGTGGTCACCGGCAGCGGGGAGGTCGTCCTGCGCAAGGCCCAGAAGCTCGCACAGGAGACCTTGCGCCGTCTCACTCGCGCCGAGCTGCTCGCCCTGCCGCTCGCCGACCCGGTGCTGGGCGACAAGGTTCGTCTGCTCATCCGGCAGGCCGAGTCGCAGATCGAGGTGCTCGAGCAGCTCAACCAAGAGCGCATCGAACTGCTGCGCCAGGGCGACGAGCTGCCACCCGGAGTCATCAAGCAGGTCAAGGTCTTCATCGCCATGAAGCGCAAGCTGCAGGTGGGTGACAAGATCGCCGGCCGACACGGCAACAAGGGGGTCATCTCCAACATCCTCGCCGAGGAGGACATGCCCTTCCTGCCGGACGGGACACCGGTGGAGATCGTGCTCAACCCGCTCGGCGTGCCGTCGCGCATGAACGTCGGTCAGATCCTCGAGACCCACCTCGGATGGGCGGGCGACGAGCTCGGCTTGACGTTCGCGACACCGGTGTTCGAGGGCGCAACGGAGGCCGAAATCCGTGAGATGCTCACGCGGGCCGGCCTGCCCGAGGACGGCAAGAGCCTGCTGTACGACGGGGTCACCGGCGATCCGTTCGACCAAAGGGTGACCGTAGGCTCGATCTACATGCTCAAGCTCTCGCACCTGGTCGACGACAAGATCCATGCGCGCTCGATCGGGCCGTACTCGCTGATCACCCAGCAGCCGCTCGGCGGCAAGGCACAGTTCGGCGGGCAGCGCCTTGGCGAGATGGAGGTTTGGGCCCTCGAGGCGTACGGCGCCGCCCACACCCTCCAAGAGCTGCTGACCGTCAAGTCGGACGATGTCGAGGGGCGGGCTCGCGTCTACGAGGCCATCGTCAAGGGGCAGGTGCCCGAGGAGCCGGGGCTGCCGGAGTCCTTCAACGTCCTGGTCCGGGAGCTGCAGGCGCTGGCGCTCGACGTCGAGCTGCTGCAGCAGGAGAACGAGTGAGAAGGGGAGCAAGACCAAATGGAGCGATCGACCTTTTCTGAGGTCCGCAGCTTCTTCGAGAAGCCAAAGCCCTTGAACGACTTCAACGCGATTCGCCTCGGTCTGGCGAGCCCCGAGAAGATTCGGTCATGGTCGCACGGCGAGGTGACGAAGCCGGAGACGATCAACTACCGGACCTTCAAGCCGGAACGGGACGGTCTGTTTTGCGCCAAGATCTTCGGTCCGGTCACCGACTGGGAGTGCCTGTGCGGCAAGTACAAGCGCATGAAGTACCGGGGCGTCGTCTGTGACAAGTGCGGCGTCGAGGTCACCAAGTCGAAGGTGCGTCGTGAGCGCATGGGACACATCGAGCTGGCCGCCCCGGTGTCGCACGTCTGGTTCTTCAAGGGGCTGCCCTCGCGCATCGGGTTGCTGCTCGACATGACGATGCGGGGGCTCGAGCGGGTCCTGTACTTCGAGGCCTACGTCGTGGTCGACCCCGGCGATACGCCGCTAGAGCAAAAGCAGGTCCTGACCGAGGAGGAGTACCGGCAGGCCAAGGAGGACTACGGCGAGGCGTTCGTCGCCCGGATGGGCGCCGAAGCGATCCGCGAGCTGCTCGAGCAGCTCGACCTGGACGACATGGCCGCCGAGCTGCGGATGCTGATGCGGACCGAAACCTCGGTCGTGCGCCGTCAAAAGGCCGCCAAGCGCCTCAAGCTGGTGGAGGCTCTCCGTCGCTCCGGTAACCGGCCCGAGTGGCTGATCCTCGAGGTGATTCCGGTCCTGCCGCCGGAGCTGCGACCGCTGGTTCCGCTCGACGGTGGGCGGTTCGCCACCTCGGACCTCAACGACCTCTACCGACGGGTGATCAACCGCAACAACCGCCTCAAGAAGCTCCTCGACCTGCGCGCGCCGGAGGTCATCGTCCGCAACGAGAAGCGAATGCTGCAGGAGGCAGTCGATGCGCTGTTCGACAACGGCCGGCGCGGTCGAGTCATCAAGGGCTCAAACAACCGACCTCTGAAGTCGCTCTCGGACAACCTCAAGGGCAAGCAGGGCCGGTTCCGGCAGAACCTTCTCGGCAAGCGCGTCGACTACTCGGGCCGCTCGGTGATCGTGGTTGGCCCGGACCTCAAGCTGCACCAGTGCGGCCTGCCGAAGAAAATGGCCCTGGAGTTGTTCAAACCTTTTGTCTACCACGAGCTCGAGAAGCGCGGCCTGGCCACGACGATCAAGATCGCGAAGGAGCTCGTCGAGCTCCAGACGCCCGAGGTCTGGGATGCTCTCGAGACCGTGATCCGCGAACATCCCGTGCTCCTCAACCGGGCCCCGACCCTGCACCGTCTCGGGATTCAGGCCTTCGAGCCGGTCCTCGTCGAGGGCAAGGCGATCAAGATCCACCCGCTCGTCTGCGCCGCCTACAACGCCGACTTTGACGGCGACCAAATGGCGGTCCACGTGCCGCTGTCGCCAAAGGCGCAGCTCGAGGCCAACATCCTTATGCTGTCCGCCAGGAACGTTCTGTCACCTGCGAGCGGAAAGCCGCTGGCGGTGCCGTCGCAGGACATGGTGATCGGCGTCTACTACCTGACGACCGAGAACCCGTTCGCCCCGGGCGCCGGGAAGGTCTTTGCCGACGCCGAGGAGGTGTTCTTGGCGCACAGCGCGGGGGCGGTCGGTACCCAGGCCCCGATCCAGATCCGCTTCTCGGGCCAGCTCATCGATCTCGTCGCCCAGGGTGGCAGCCAGGATCTCCTGCACGCGGATGTTGTCGAGGTCGAGAACATGCTGCTGGAGACAACCGCGGGCCGGGTCCTCCTGAACATGGTACTGCCCGAGGAGATGCCGTTCATCAACGGCCAGCTGAAGAAGAAAGGGATGCAGAGCCTGGCGGCGTACTCGATCATGAACCTGGGCCAGGACCGTGCGGTTCAGCTTCTGGACCAGCTCAAGGAGATCGGCTTCATCAATGCCACTCGGTCAGGTCTGTCCTTCGCGAGCGACGACATGATCGTGCCCGATACCAAGCAAGCACTGCTGGACGAGGCCTACGCGGAGGTCGAGGAGGTCGAGAAGCAGCGGGCCGGCGGCCTGATCACGGCCGGCGAGCGCCACAACAAGATCGTCGACATCTGGCACCGGGTGACCGAGCACGTGGCCAAGGAGATGTTCTCGCAGATGTCGGAAATCGATCCGGAAACTGGCGAGTTCAACCCCATCTACATGATGGCGGACTCCGGGGCGCGCGGCTCCAAGGAACAGGTTCGTCAGCTGGCCGGAATGCGCGGCCTCATGGCCAAGCCGTCCGGCGAGATCATGGAGACACCGATCACCGCCAACTTCCGTGAGGGTCTGTCGGTCCTCCAGTACTTCATTTCCACTCACGGCGCGCGCAAGGGGCTCGCCGACACGGCGCTCAAGACCGCCGACTCGGGCTACCTGACACGCCGTCTGGTCGACGTCGCCCAGGACGTCATCGTGGTCCAGCACGACTGTGGCACCGACGACGGGCTCGAGGTCACGGCGATCATGGAGGGGGGCGAGATCCTGGAGCAGCTGCGCGACCGTATCGTCGGCCGTGTGGCGGCGGAGGACATCTTCGATCCTCTCGAGGGGACCCTGATCTGTGGCGCCGACCAGGAGATCACAGAGGCGATCGCCAACCAGATCCAAGAGGCAGGTATCGAGAGAGTCAAGATTCGTTCCGTGCTGACATGCGAGACCGAGCGCGGGGTGTGCCAGCTCTGCTACGGACGAATGCTGGGCAGTGGCCGCCTGGTCGAGATGGGGGAGGCGGTCGGTATCATCGCCGCTCAGTCGATCGGCGAGCCGGGGACCCAGCTCACCATGCGGACCTTCCATTACGGCGGTACTGCAACTCGTGGCGGCGACCAGTCGCGTCACGTTGCGTCGCACGCCGGCACCGTCAAGTACCTCAATGTCGCCACCGTGGTGAACAAGGACGGGCAGCGGGTGGCGATCTCACGGACGAGCAAGGTCGTCATCGTGGATGCTCGAGGCCGTGAGAAGGAGCGCTACTCGGTTGCCTACGGCTCCCACTTGCTGGTCGAGGAGGGGCAGGAGGTCGATCCGGGGACGCCGCTCGTCGAGTGGGATCCGTTCACGTCGTCGATTCTGACCGCGATTCCCGGCAATGCGCACTTCATCGATCTCGTCGAGGGCGAGAACGTGCGCGAGGAGATCGACAAGCTGACCGGCCATGCTCACAAAATCGTGATCGAGCCCCTGGGTTCCGGCAAGCGGATCCCGACCATCGTCGTGGCGGCAGGCAAGGGCAAAAGCAAGGGCAAGAGCAAGTCAAAGAGCAGCGACTTGGACCAGGAGCGGCGGTATCAGCTGCCGATCGGATCCCACCTGATGGTGGCAGAGGGAGACGACGTGGCGCCGGGCGACGTGCTCGCCAAGATCCCGCGCGAGATGTCGAAAACCAAGGACATCACCGGCGGCCTGCCGCGGGTCGTGGAGCTGTTTGAGGCGCGCAAACCGAAGGAGCCGGCCGTGGTGTCGGAGATCGACGGCGTGGCGCGCATCACCGAGCCGGTCCGGGGCCAGCGCCGCATCGTGGTCGAAGGCGAGGGGGAGGAGCTCCGCGAGTACACGATCCCGCGCTACGCTCACGTGTCGGTTCAGGAGGGTGAGTTCATCCAGGCCGGCGATCCGCTCACGGAAGGGCCGATCAACCCGCACGACATCCTGTCGATCCTCGGTGAGAAGGAGTTGCAGCGCCACTTGGTGGACAAGATCCAGGAGGTCTACCGCTCGCAGGGCGTGGCCATCAACGACAAGCACATCGAGGTGATGGTGCGGCAGATGATGCGGTTCGTGAAGGTAGTCGATCCCGGGGATACCGACTTCCTGCTCGATCAGCAGGTTCCGCGTTACCTGTTCGGGCGCGAGAACGAGCGCGTGGTCGGGGCCGACGGGCAACCGGCTACGGCCAAGTCGTTGCTGCTCGGCATTACCAAGGCGTCGCTTGCCACCGAATCGTTCATCTCAGCGGCATCGTTCCAGGAAACGACACGTGTCCTGACCGAGGCCGCGGTCTCAGGCAAGGTAGACAACCTCCACGGTTTGAAGGAGAACGTAATCGTTGGCCGGCTGATCCCGGCCGGCACGGGGACTCCCAGGTACCGGCGCACCGTCATCGATGCGGTACCGGAGGAGGAGATGGAGGAGCCGGAGGAGTCACCGGACATCTACCAGGAGATGACCGAGGCTGCGCAAGCGCTGCTCGAGGCCAAAGGAGAAGGCGATCCGGGATCGGCAAGGTAGTGCCCGGAAGAGTTGACAGCAGCAGAAATCTCAAGTATTCTTCCGCGGCTCTGGGCACTTGCCAGAGACCCCAATTAAGCGATCGGCCAAGTGGTCTCATCACTTGGCCTTTATAACCTGCAACGGAGAGAGGGTATGCCGACGATCGTGCAATTGGTCCGTAGGGGGCGCCAGAAGGTCACGGACAAGACCAAGAGCCCGGCTCTGCAGGCGTGTCCGCAGCGCCGGGGAGTGTGCACCCGTGTCTTCACCACCACGCCGAAGAAGCCGAACTCGGCGCTTCGCAAGGTGGCACGCGTGCGTTTGACGAACGGGATCGAGGTGACCGCCTACATCCCCGGCGAAGGCCACAACCTGCAGGAGCACTCGCAGGTCATGATTCGCGGCGGCAGGGTGAAGGACCTTCCGGGCGTCCGCTACCACATCATCCGCGGCACGATGGACTGTCAGGGCGTCGAGGGCCGGCGCCAGCAGCGGTCCAAGTACGGCGCCAAGCGGCCCAAGAACTGAGGGAGGCGAGCTCATGCCTCGGCGAGCTACCGTAGCCAAGCGCGAGATCCTGCCGGATCCCGTCTACAACTCACAGCTGGTGACCCGGTTCATCAATGCGGTGATGCGCGATGGCAAGAAGACCGTGGCGGAGAACATCTTCTACGGCGCGCTCAACCTCATCGGCGAGCGCACCGGGGACGACCCGCTGAAGATCTTCAAGCGCGCGGTCGAAAACGTCAGGCCGCAGGTCGAGGTCAAGTCACGACGCGTCGGCGGCTCCACCTACCAGGTTCCGGTCGAGGTGCGGCCGGAGCGTCAGCTGTCGCTCGCTCTCAGGTGGCTGATCCAGTACTCGAAGCAGCGGCATGAGAAGACCATGATGGAGAAGCTGGCGGGAGAGTTCTTGGACTCCGCCAACAACCGGGGTGGCGCCGTGAAGAAGCGCGACGACACCCACCGCATGGCGGAGGCCAATAAGGCCTTTGCTCACTACAGGTGGTAGAAACGAAAGCTTGACTGGAGATCTTTGACAACATGCCCCGTATCGTCCCGCTCGCTAAGGTCCGTAATATCGGCATCATGGCCCACATTGATGCCGGTAAGACGACGACTACCGAGCGTGTGCTCTACTACACAGGCATCAACTACAAGATTGGCGAGGTCCATGACGGCACGGCGACCATGGACTGGATGCCGCAGGAGCAAGAGCGGGGCATCACGATAACGTCGGCCGCCACGACGTGCTTCTGGCGTGAGCATCGCATCAACATCATCGACACTCCGGGTCACGTTGACTTCACTGCAGAGGTGGAGCGGAGCCTCAGGGTCCTCGATGGTGCGGTAGCGGTCTTCTGCGCCGTCGGCGGCGTCGAGCCACAGTCGGAGACGGTTTGGCGGCAGGCCGACCGGTACCGCGTTCCGCGTCTCGCGTTCGTCAACAAGATGGACCGCGTGGGCGCCAACTTCGGTGGTGTCGTCGACCAGATGCGCAACAAGCTGAAGACGAACCCGGTGCCGGTGCAGATTCCACTCGGCAGCGAGGAGTCGTTCGCCGGCATTATCGATCTGGTGCGCATGCGCGCGTACCGCTACCTGGACGAAACTCTGGGCGCCGAGTACCGCGAGGAGGAGATCCCCGAGGAATACCGGGCCGAGGCCGAGGAGTACCACGAGCGGTTGCTCGAGGGCGTCGCCGAGACCAGCGAAGAGCTTCTCGACGTCTACCTGGGTGAGGGAGAGCTGAGCGAGGACCAGATCCGTGGCGGGCTCCGGCAGGGGACGTTGTCGGGCCAGCTGATTCCGGTGCTGTGCGGCTCGGCCTTCAAGAACAAAGGAGTGCAGCCGCTTCTCGACGCCGTCGTCGACTACCTGCCCTCGCCACACGACGTGCCGCCGATCGAGGGTCACAACCCGGACAGCGGCAATCTCGACGTGCGCCGCGCTGACGACGACGAGCCTTTTGCCGCGCTCGTGTTCAAGATCATGACCGATCCCTACATCGGTCAGCTGGCGTTCTTCCGGGTCTACTCGGGGAACGTCCGCACCGGAGTCACGGTGCTCAACACCACGGGCGGCAAGAAGGAGCGCATCGGGCGGCTCCTCAAGATGCACGCGAACAAGCGCGAGGAGATCTCTGAGGTGTTCGCCGGCGACATCTGCGCGGCAGTCGGTCTGCGGTCGGTCTCGACGGGCGACACCATCTGCGATCCGAAGCATCCGATTGTTCTCGAGGCGATGCAGTTCCCCGAGCCGGTGATTTCGGTGGCAATCGAGCCCAAGACCAAGGCCGATCAGGAGAAGCTCGGCCAGGCCCTCGGCAAGCTGACCCAGGAGGACCCGACTTTCCGGGTCAACACCGATGAGGAAACTGGTCAGACCATCATCTCGGGGATGGGAGAGCTTCACCTCGAGATCATCGTGGACCGCCTGACGCGCGAGTTCAGCATCGGCGCGAACATCGGACGGCCGCAGGTTGCATACCGCGAGACGATCGCGGAGGAGTCCAAGGGCGAGGGCCGATTCGTCAGGCAGTCGGGAGGCCACGGGCAGTACGGTCACGCCAAGATCCGGATCTGGCCGCTGACCGACGGCTCCGAGTTCGAGTTCGTCGACGAGATCAAGCAGGGCATCATCCCGAAGGAGTACATCCGGCCGATCGAGCTCGGTGTACGCGAGGCCATGGAGCGCGGCGTGCTGGCTGGCTACCCTCTGGTCGGCGTCGGGATTGCCCTCTACGATGGGTCGTTCCACGAGGTAGACTCGTCCGAGCTGGCATTCAAGGTGGCCGGCTCGATGGCGTTCCAGGACGCGGCGCGTCGTGCCCGGCCGACCCTTCTGGAGCCGGTCATGGAGGTCGAGGTCGTGACCCCCGAGGAGTACATGGGGGACGTGATCGGAGATCTCAACGGCCGGCGCGGACGGATTGTCAGCATGGAGCCGCGCGCCGGCTTCCAGGTGGTGACGGCTCACGTTCCGCTGGCGGAGATGTTCGGGTACGCGACCGATCTCCGTTCCGCGAGCCAGGGCCGCGCCACCTACACGATGCAATTCGATCACTATGACGAGGTCCCGAAGCAGCTCGCCGAGGAGCTCGTCGCCCGTGTCAAAGGGGTCACGGCTTAACGGGAGGCAGGAATGGCCAAGAAGAAGTTTGAGCGGACGAAGCCGCACGTGAACGTGGGGACGATCGGGCACGTGGATCACGGGAAGACGACGTTGACGGCGGCGATGACGAAGACGTTGGCGGCGAAGGGGCTGGCGGATT
>JAJDNH010000052.1 GCA_022340775.1 Acidobacteriota bacterium | reverse complement strand
GGGCGCTCAAGGGTCTGAAGGGCGAGGCCAAGAGGCTGGTGGGCCTCGGTCCGGTGTCCGTGGTCGTGGCCGACCCGAAGCCGGCGGTGGAGGCGACCGGCATCGCGACGCCGGAGGCGCTCGATCGGGAGTTGGAACGGCTGCGGAAGCACGTCCACTACGACACCTCCATGGAGCGCACGCGCCGGCTCTTCAGCCAGGACGCCGGCGGCACGTCAAAGGGCATCCGGCGTTTGGTGGCGCTCAACGCGTTCCGCGAGGAGATGATCCGGGTCAAGAGCTCGGTCTCCCGCCTCCGTGCCTGGAACGCCGCCGGAGGACGTCGGGGCGGGCGCGTGCTGATGCTCGTCTCGGGTGGCTTCGACCTCGACCCGTGGGCGCACTACGAAGGTGTTCTCGACGACCAGACGCAAACCGGCGACTTCTCGCCGGACTCGGAGAGCGTGAGCCGTGCGCCGAGTAGCCTGGAGCGTAGGCGGCTCGACGACCTGTGGCGGGATGTCAGCCAGGAGCTGGTTCGCAACGGCTGGACGGTGCTCTCCTTCTCGGGCGGCATGTCCCGGTTGGCCTCTTTGATCGAGGCACCGGACTACTTCCTGGAGCCGCTGCGGCGGGTGGCACGCGACTCCGGGGGAGCGCTGGTGGTGACCCCCAACGGTCTCGGCGAGGAGCTCGCGAGCATGGGGTCGGCGTACGTCCTGTCCTTCACCATGAATCGCCCGCCGGACGCCAAGACCCACAACCTGCAGGTTGTGGTGGACCGAGCTGGAGTGAAGGTGCAGGCGCCGACGGTGACACGGACCGCGCCGCGCCGGGAGGGCGACCTCGGCCGGGCGTTCGCGCTGCTCTCGGGTGGCGGGTCCGGCCGATTCCCGGTCGAGGTCGATGTCAAGGACGTCACCGGATCGCGCCGTAAAGGCTATGCCGGCAAGCTCGTGGTGACCGGCCACCTGGCCGAGGTGCTGCCGCTGCTCCTGAGCTCGAGAGCGCCGGCGATGGAGGTCACAGTTGCGGTAGACACCGACAAGGACGCCTACTTGCCCTTCTCCTATCAGGGCCACCCGATGCCGCTGCGCCTGGCGGATAGTCAGGGGACGTGGATTTACGAATCGCCGGTCCAGTGGCCGGCCGATGCCAGGGCCGTCGCCGTCGTCGTGTCCGAGACGACCACCGATACCTGGGGCGGAGCGGTGACGAAACTGCGGTAGAGCTCGGAGGCCTGCCCGGTGTCGTCTAGTCGGCCTGGTCGAGCGCGCGCCGGAGGTTGGGGAAGCCGGCCAGCCACAGGCCGCCGTCGACGGTCCAGCAATCACCCGTGACGTAGGGGTGGCGGTCGCCGGCGAGGTCGGCGGCGAGCACGGCCACCTCCTCGACCGTGGCCAGGCGCCCGAGCGGCACCCGGCGGGCCAGCCGCGTCTGCACCGACGGGTCCGCGTAGCCCAGGTTGCGAGCGGCGTTCTCGGTCACCATGATGCCGGGCGCAAGTGCGTTGACGCGGATCCCGAACGGGCCCCACTCCTGCGCCAGCGAGCGGGTCATGGCGAGCACGCCGCCCTTGGCGGAGGCCGAGTGGACGACCCCCGAGGCGCCGGTCCAGGCGTAGGTGGCGATGACGTTCAGGATCGCCCCGCCGCGATCCTGCATCCGTCGCCCGGCCTCGTGCGAGCAGTTCCAGGTGCCGTCGAGGACGATGCCGCGGACCGCTTCCCAGCCGCCGGCGGAGAGATCCTCGGCGCGGATCACGAAGTTGCCGGCCGCGTTGTTGACCAGCGCTTCGATGTGGCCGAACTGCTCCTCGGCGCGATCGCACAGGTGGGCGACTGCGTCGCGGTCGCGGACGTCGCACGCCACCGCCTCCGCCTGTGCGCCCTCGGCGCGCAGCACCTCGGCAGCGACGGTCAGCCGGTCGTGACTGCGGCTGGCGAGCACCACCGGGTAGTCGCGGCTCGCCAGCTCGCGGGCGATGGCGAGCCCGAGGCCGCTGCCTCCGCCGGTGATGATGGCCGCACCGTGGGGCGGGCGGCGGGCGACGTCGAGCTCCAGGGTCCGCGGGATGGCCTCCTCCGTGGGATCGTGGGGGCTGGCGGTGTTGGCCTCGGGTCTCGTTTTCATTGCCATCATCGTACCTCATCGAGCGGCCCGCGAGCCGGAGATGCCTGGCACAGGTGCATGGCCGGCGAAAGGACGGTGGTGGGTGCTGCTATCCTGACGGAAACCACAAGGGGAGAGCTGCATGACCAAGAAACCCGGGGCCCTGAGGTCGTTCCGGCCGGTGTTCTGGCTGGTGATCATGTTCGAGTTCTTCGAGCGCGGCTCCTACTACGGCGTGATGAGCATCCTGTCGGTCTATCTGACCGACATCCTCCACTTCGCCAAGCAGGACGTCGGACTCATCAAGAGCACGATCCAGCCGCTGCTGTACTTCCTGCCAATCATCACCGGCGCGCTCGCGGACCGCTTCGGCTACCGCAGGGCGTTGCTCGTCGCCTTCACCCTGCTCGGCGGCGGCTACCTCCTGACCTCGCAGATGACCGGCTACACGGGCGTCTTCCTGGCCTTGTGCGTCATGGGCCTGGGCGCGGGCGCGTTCAAGCCGATCATCTCGGGGACGATCGCCCGCGTCACCGACCGCGAGAGCAGCACACTGGGCTTCGGGATCTACTACTGGTCGATCAACCTCGGTGCGTTCTTGTTCCCGCTGATCCTGGTGCCGTTCCTGAAGAGCTCGATCGGCTGGCAGTGGGTGATGGTCGCCGCAGCTCTCGGCACCGGATCGATGATCCTGCCGACGCTGCTCGCCTACCGCGAGCCGGAGCCGGAGGCCGAGAAAGCGGCAGCCCCGGCTACCGGTCTGGTCCAGACGCTCGCCAACGCGTTCGAGATCATCTACTCGCCGGTCATCCTGGTGGTGCACGCCTGCCGCCGCCGGCGGTCGGCGGTAGTAGCGACGGCCGCGATAGCGGCGCTGCTGATGGCCGGCGCCGTGCGCCAGTACACCTCGCCGCGAAGCGACACCGCCGCTGCGCCGGGCATCGCATTCACTGTCGGAGGCGTCCTGCTCGAAGTGGACGTGGATCGCGACATGACGGCATCCGAGCCGTGGCGTGTCGAGGCCTCGCATCGCATCACGACTCATGCGCTGCTGGTCGTCCATCGGCCCGACGAGGTGATCGCCCATGCCGACGCGGTGCTCGGCGAGCTCGCGATCGACGGCCTCGACGAGGCGGGGCTGCGGCGCATTGTGGAGTCCGCGACCCACCCGCTCAGGATCCGAGTCATGGAGACCGCCGGCGTTCCCGAGTACCGCGTGCGCAGCGGACCGGACCGCCTGTTCGTGATCGAAGTGCGGGATCCGCGTCGCTACCGGGTCTACCGCGACCGCCTGTTGGCCGAGCTGCGCGGCCAGCCGGAGCTGCAGGTGCTGCCACCGTCGGTGGTGGACGATCTCTTTGCGCGGGTTGCGAAGCGGCCCTTCCTGCTGCCGTTCATCGTGCTGGTGCTAATGGCCTGTGCGGGAGCGCTCTTCCTGCAGCCGGCCTACCGCCGGGGCAGCAAGGGAGTGCGGACGGCCCTCGTCGGCGGCACCGTGCTCATTGGCGCCGCGGTGTTGTGGCTCGTGCCCGGCCTCAGCCTCTTCGCCCGGGTCGTGTCGTCAATCATCTACGTGACCGTGCCGTCGGTGTACCTGATGGATCTCACCGACCTCGACCGCTACCGCGACCACTGGCGGTTCCTGCTCCTCATCTTCCTCTACTCCGGCTTCTGGGTCCTGTACTTCCAGATGTTCGACTCGGTCCTGTGGTACGTGAAGGCGTACGTCGACGCGAGCTCTCTCGACCACGCCGTCAACCAAATCCTGGCCGCCGTCGGCGTCGGTATCAACTGGCGGTTCGATGTCGAGCACGTGACCGTGATCAACGCCGGGACCATCATCCTTCTACAGCTGCTGGTGTCCTCAATCGTTCGCAGGACCAAGGCGCTGCCGACGATGATCGTCGGTATCGCATTCGGGACCCTGGGCATGGCGATCCTGGCCGTGTCGACCGGAATCTGGGTGTTCATTGCCGGCATCGTGATCTTCTCGATCGGCGAGATGACCGCGCACCCGAAGTTTGTCAGCTACGTCGGCCAGATCGCACCACGTGACCGGGTCGCGACCTACATGGGGTACATCTTCCTCTACGGTGTAATCGGCTCCTCGATCGGCGGTGTCCTCGGCGCCAACCTCTACGTGCACTGGGTCGACCAGCTCAACCAGCCACGGACCCTGTGGCTGATCTTCTCGTCGATCGGCGTCGTGACGATCGCCTCGCTGCTGCTCTACAGCCGGTTCGTTCATCGCCCGGAGGTCTGACACCGTCGGCGTGCGGTATGATCCGGCGCATGGCGGATGTGCCGATGTCGACGCGCGCCGTCGCCTACACCGGGGGTGGACGATCCGAGGTCGAACGACGTCCGGTGCCGACGCCCGGCGCCGGCGAGTTGCTCCTGCGCATGCGCTGCTGCGGGCTGTGCGGGACGGATCTGTACAAGCTGGTCCACGACACGATTTCACCCGGCACGGTGCTCGGTCACGAGCTGGTGGGCGATGTCGAGGCGGTCGGCGACGGCGTGACCCGGTTTGCCGTCGGCGACAGGGTCATGACGCCGCACCACGTTGCCTGCGGCGGCTGCTCGCTGTGCCGCAGCGGCGCCGACACCCAGTGCGGCACCTTCAAGGAGAACCTGCTCGAGCCGGGCGGCTTCTCGGAGCACGTGCTGGTCCGCCGGCGCGCCGTCGAGCAGGCGGCGCGGCGGGTGCCCGACGGCGTCGCCGACGAGGCGGCGGTGTTCGTCGAGCCGGCAGCCTGCGTGCTCCGCGGCATCGACAAGGCCGGGCTGGGGAGCGCGGATGCCTGTGCTGTCGTCCTCGGCGCCGGGAGCATGGGGCTGCTGCATCTGATCGTGCTCGGCGCCGTGCTGCCAGATCTCGGGGTGGTCGTCACCGATCCGATCGAGGAGCGTCGTCGGCTCGCACTCGAGCTCGGCGCTGCAGCTGCGTGCGCACCCGCCGACGTGGGTGCGGCTGTGGCGGCAGCCTCGGGCGGGGACGGCGCGGCTGCCGTCTTCGACACGGTTGGAGGGGCCCGCCCGCTGGCACAGGCGCTGCCGATGCTGCGGCCGGGCGGGACGGCGGTGCTGTTCGCCCACGCCGGCAACGGCGAAGCGGCGGGTTTCGAGCTCAACGAGTTCTTCAAGGCCGAGCAGCGCCTGGTAGCTACCTACTCCGGCGGCCTCGACGAGCAGCAGCGAGTTGCGGACTTGATCTTCTCCGGGCGGCTCGCGCCGGCGCGCCTGGTCACCCACAGGCTTCCGCTCGACCGCTTCGCCGAAGCCGTCGAGCTGTCGCTGAGCCGCCGGGCACTGAAGATCCTGCTCGGGCCGGTGGGGTTATGACGGCGCTGCCGATATCGCATCGCACCGTCTACCTGGTAGCCAGCCGCCGCCTCGAGGTGAGAGAAGCACCGCTGCTGCGGCCGCGGGCCGGCGAGCTGCTCCTTCGCGTCGGCGCGGCCACCACCTGCGGCACCGACCTCAAGGTCTGGCAGCGCGGAGGCCACCCACGCATGCTCACCGTACCGTGCGCGTTCGGCCACGAGATGGCGGGCACGGTGGCCGCCGCCGGGAACGGGGTCGAGGCGGTGCGCGAGGGCGATCGTGTGGTGGTTGCCAACTCGGCCTCGTGCGGCCAGTGCGCAGCGTGCCGCGCCGGGCGCGAGAACCTGTGCCGCGACCTTGACTATCTCAACGGTGCGTTCGGCGAGTACCTGCTTGTTCCCGAGAGGTTCGTGCGGCGCAGCACGTACTCCATCAGCCGCGACCTCCCGCTCGAGCGGGCCACGCTGGCAGAGCCGCTGGCCTGCGTGCTGCACGGGCTCGAGGTCTGCGACTCCGATCGGCGCCAGGAAGCCCTGGTGCTCGGGGGCGGGCCGATCGGCCTGATGTTCGTGGCGGTGCTGGCGGCGCGGGGGCAGAGGGTCGTTCTCGCCGACCTTATCCCGCGCCGTCTCGAGGTCGGGTCGGTGCTCGGCGCCGCCGAAACCGTGCTCGTGAGCGGCGGCGCGGAGGATGCTGCGCGGTTGCGCGGACCGTTCGCGGGCACGGGCCCCGCCCTGGTCGTCGAGGCGACCGGCCACCCGGCCGCGTGGGAGGCTGCCATCGAGGCCGCGGCTCCCGGCGGCGAAGTGCTGCTGTTCGGCGGCTGCGCGCCGGGCAGCACGGCCTCGTGCGACACCCACCGCGTGCACTACTCGGAGCTGACGGTCCGTGGCGCCTACCACCACCGCCCGGCGACGTTCCGTCAGGCGGTGCGCTTGCTGGAGGAGGGGCTCGACCTCACTCCCATTGTGGATCACGAGTGCCGCCTCAGCGGTATCGGCGACGCTCTCGCCGCGATGGAGCGCAGGGAGGTTCTGAAGTCCCTCGTTCGGCCATGAGGGCCCGGGAGGAACCTCCTCGACCGAGAACGTGCCACCTTCTACGGCCGGCCGCGAACCGGTGGTTCGGGCTACCATGGATGGCATGAGGAGACTCGCTCTCGTTCTCGTTGTGCTCGTGGTGGCGGCTTTTGCGGTCTGGGGTTGCCGGCGCCAGGCCGTTCAGGAGAGCTTCAAGGTCGCGCTGGTGACGCCGGGGCCGGTGTCGGACGCGGGGTGGAACGCCGCCGCTTATGCCGGTCTCAAACGCATCGAAAAGGACCTCGATGCCCAAACCGCCCACTTCGAGGCCTCGTCGCCGGCCGAGTTCGAAGAGAGCTTCCGGGACTTCGCGCGGCGCGGGTTCGCACTCGTCTTCGGACACGGCTTCGAGCTCCAGGACGCGGCGATGGCCATAGGGGCGGAGTTTCCGCACACCGACTTCGTCATCACCTCCGGGCTGGCCACCAGGCCCAACGTCGCCGGCCTCGTCTTCCGCCTCGAGCAGGCGGCCTACCTGGCGGGCGTGCTGGCCGGCAAGGTGTCGACCTCAGGCGTCGCCGGAGCCGTCGGCGGGATGGAGATCCCACCCGTCAGGCTGGTCTTCGACGGTTTCCGCAAGGGGTTCCTCGCCGCTCGTCCGGACGGCAAGGTCAAGGAGGTCTACCTCGGCAACTGGGAGGACGTGGCGGCTGCCCGGCAGGCGACGCTGTCGCTCATCGATCAAGGTGCAGACGTGATCATCCACAACGCCGATGCCGCTGGCCTCGGTGTCTTCCAGGCGTGCCGCGAGCGCGGCGTGCTCGCCTTCGGCACCAACGGCGACCAGTCCTCGGTCGCCCCCGATGTGGTCCTCGCTTCGGCGGCAATGGACATCCCTGAAGCGATGGTCCGGATCGCCCGCGAGGTCAAGGCGGGTCGGTTCACCGGCACCGTTCACACCTTCGACCTCGCGTCGGGCGTCGTCAAGCTGGCGACCAACCCGACGCTGGCTGCACGGGTGCCGAAGCAGGCCTGGGACGCAGTCGCCGCCGCCCGCAAGGACATCGTGAGCGGGAGGATCGAGCTGGAGCACTTCGGGCCGTGAGGCCGCCGGCCCCGCGGCTCGCGGTCGACGGTCTCGTACGCCGTTTCCCCGGCGTCACCGCGCTGGCCGGCGTGAGCCTTTCGGCGTCGGCCGGCGAGGTGGTGGCCCTCCTGGGCGAGAACGGCGCCGGCAAGTCGACCCTGGTCGAGGTCATCGGCGGTGGGCTTCACCCGGATGAGGGAACTCTAGAGCTCGATGGCGAGCCGTACCGGCCGCTCGATCCCCTCGGTGCCCGGCGGGCCAAGGTCTCGGTGATCCACCAGCACTTCCAGTTGGTCGAGGCCTTTTCGGTGGGCGAGAACCTGCGGTTGGCGATGGGCCGGGAAGCCCTGACCGGCTGGACCGAGATGCAGCATCGGCTGGGCCTGCCGCTGCCGCCGCTGGAGGCCGGGGTCGCCGGCCTGGGTGTGGGAGAGCGCCAGCGGCTCGAGATCGGCAAGGCGTTGCTGTCCTGCCCACGGCTGCTGCTGTTGGATGAGCCGACGGCCGTCCTGACGCCGGCCGAGGCGGACGCGCTCTTTGCTGCGGTCCGCAGGTTGGCGACTGAGGGCACGACCGTGCTCTTCATTACCCACCGTCTCGATGAGGTGCGGCGCGTTGCCGACAGGGTCGTGGTCCTGCGCCGAGGGCGGGTTGTCGAACGCCTTGCTTCGGACGCCGACGCCCGCCGGCTGGCGGAGGCGATGACCGGGGAGCTCCCCAGTCCTGTGGAGTCGTCAAGGGAGGCCCCCGGTGGCGTTGCGGCGCGCCTGTCGGGCGTCTCGTTGCCGCCCCGCCTCGAGCCGCTCGACCTGGAGCTCCGTGTGGGGGAGATCGTTGTGCTGGCCGGCGTGGACGGCAACGGGCAGGTGGCGGCCGCCGAGCGGCTCGCGGGCCTGTCGAACGGACCTGGTGAGATCGAGGTAGGCGGCAAGCGCCTGGTGGTACCGACGCCGTCGCAGCTGCGGCGCCTCGGCGTGTGGGTGATCCCGAAGGACCGTACGCGAGAAGGCCTCGCACCCTCCTTGAGTGTGGCCGAGAACATGGTCCTGGGCCGTCACCGCGGCGGCGCCTGGCGCCGCGGACCACTGCTCGATCGAGAGGCGGTTCGCGCCGAAGGGGAGCGGCTGGTGTCGCGGTTCGGCGTCGTCGGCGAGCCCGGACAGGCGGTGGCTCAGCTCTCCGGCGGCAACCAGCAGAAGGTCGTGGTCGCCAGGGCGGTGGCTGCGCAGCCACGAGTCCTGGTCGCGATCCACCCGACGCGAGGGCTGGACGTGACCGCCGCCGCCACCGTGAGGACGCAGTTGGTGGCGGCGGCCGAAGGTGCAGCGGTCCTGGTCGTGACCTCGGACCTGGAGGAGGCGCTGGAGATCGCGGACCGGATCCTGGTGCTGTCCCGCGGCAGAGTGGTAGGAGTTGGCGGTCGCGGCACGCCGATGGATCAGCTGGCGCGGTGGGTGGGAGGGGAGGCGGCATGAGGCGCTGGCTACTCGCCGTGGCGGTGATCGCCGGCGCCGGACTGATCGTGGTGCTGGCAGTCGGGGCCGATCCCTGGCGGGCGCTCGCCGCAGCGGTGGCGAGCTCGGTCGGCTCACCGGATGCGGTGCAGGAGACGTTTGCCAAGACCACGCCCCTGCTGTGGTGCGGTCTCGCGGTCGCGCTCGCATTTCGCGCCGGGGTGTGGAACATCGGTGCCGAAGGACAGCTGCTGGCCGGTGCGACGGCGGCAACTGCGGTCGTACTGGCAGTTCCCGTGGGACCGTGGAGCGCCCCGCTGGGTCTGCTGGCCGGAGGCCTGGCCGGCGCAGCGTGGGCGGGAATCGCGGCCGTGCTGCGGCTGTGGCGGGGCGTCAACGAGGTGCTGTCCACGATCCTCCTCAACCTGATTGCGGTGGCCGGCGTGTCGTGGGCGGTGCATGGACCGCTGCAGGAGGCGGCTGGCACCTACCCGCAGAGTGATGCGATCCCGCGCGCGGCCTGGCTGTGGCGCCCGTTCCCGCCGGGCCGCGCCCACCTCGGTTTCTTGCTCGCGCTAGCGGCGGCCGGCCTGCTGACGCTGGCGCTGCGGCGGACCGGATGGGGGCTCGAGATCCGGGCCAGCGGTGACGCACCAGAGACGGCGCGCGTGTGCGGCATCCGGGTCGAGCGGGTCCAGGCCGGGGCCCTGGTCCTCTCGGGTCTGCTGGCCGGGCTCGGCGGCGCTGTCGAGCTGACCGGGGTGACCCACCGGCTGTTCGAGCGCTTCAGCCCGGGCTGGGGCTACTCCGGGATTGCGGTGGCGCTGCTGGGTGGCCTGCAGCCAGGCGCGACCGCTGTCGCCGCGACTCTCTTCGGCGGCTTGGCTGCGGCGTCGGGTGGACTGCAGCGAGTGGCCGGGGTGCCCACGGTGGCGACGCTGCTCATCCAGGGGCTGGTGATCGTGGTGCTGGCGGCAGGGAGGCGGCGGTGAGCCCGGCCGAGGTGCTGACAGCAGCAGCCCCGCTGCTGTGGGCGGCGCTCGCAGAGCTGCTTGGCGAACGTGCCGGGGTGCTGAACATCGGTATCGAGGGAGTAATGCTGATCGGCTGTCTGACGGCGGCGCTGGCGGCGACTCCGCTGGGCCCGTGGTGGGGGTTGGCGGCGGCCGCGGCGGCGGGCTGCCTCGCCAACGTGCTGTTCGCCCTGGTCATTGCCTCTGGAGCAGACCAGGTGGTGGCCGGCACCGGCATGGTGCTTGTGGGAGCGGGGCTCACGGGGGCGATCTTCCGCAGTTTGCAGGCGCGTGGTTTCTCGGGTGCGCTGGTGCCGACGCTGCCGTGGGGACCGCTCGAGCTCGGTGCACTGGCTCTGGTCGGCGCCGTGTGGTGGTTCCTGCAGGGAACGCGGGCGGGTCTGGTCGTACGTGCCTGCGGCGAGAACCCGGCCGCGGTGGCGGCGGCCGGGCAGAACCCGGTCGCGGTGAGGGTGGCTGTGCTCGCGGTGGCTGGAGCGCTGGTCGGGGTGGGAGGCGCAGCGCTGGTCCTGCGCGCGTCCGGCTCGTTCGTCGAGGGCATGACCGCGGGACGAGGCTTCCTCGCTCTTGCGCTGGTCCTGCTCGGCCGGTGGCGGCCGCTGCCGATCGCTGTCGCCACCGTGCTCCTCGGTGCCGCGACCGGCTTCCAGTTTCACCTCCAGGGGCTGGGGCTGGCCGGCGTGCCGTACCAGCTGCTGCTGGCCCTGCCCTACGCTTTGACCCTGGCGGTGCTGGCGCTCGTTCCCCCGTCGCGCATCGGAGGACCGGCAGCGTTGGGCAAGACGTACCGCCGGCAGAGGTGATGGGACCATAGTGACCAGGTAATCAGGTGATCAGGAGAGCAACGCCCGGCTGGCGCTACGCTGGTCGTGGCAGATCGGGAGTCGATGATAACCGCCCCGGCAGATCCGCGGCCTGCGGCCGCACCCCTCGGGGACCG
>JAJDNH010000038.1 GCA_022340775.1 Acidobacteriota bacterium | reverse complement strand
TCATGGACGCGCGGCGCAAGGTGCTGTACGTCGGCAAGGCTCGCAACCTGCGCAGGAGAGTGCTGTCCTACTTCACCCGCGGTCAGCTCCCGGAGCGGACGGTATCGATGCTGGACCGTGCGCGCCACCTCGACTTCACGGTCACCGCGTCCGAGACCGAAGCGCTGATTCTCGAGAACACCCTGATCAAGAGACACCGGCCCCGTTTCAACGTGCTCCTACGGGACGACAAGACCTACCCGTACCTCAAGGTCACGACTGGCGAAGCGTGGCCGCGAGTGGAGCTGACGCGCAGGGTGCGGGACGACGGCCACAGCTACTACGGACCATTCATGGGCCAGTTCATGGCCCGCCGGCTCATGGAGCTTGCCCGGACCCACTTCCAGGTCCGCACGTGCCGGATCGAGATCGACGGCCGCTTGCCCCGGCCCTGCCTCTACTACCACATGCACGCCTGCCTCGGTCCGTGCGTCGCCGGGTTGACGACGCCGGAGGCGTACGCCGAGGCGGTGGATGAGCTCCAGCTCTTCCTCAGCGGCCGCCACCGTGAGCTGCTGCCGCGTCTCGAGGCCAGCATGTGGGCCGCCGCCGAACGGGAGGACTTCGAGCACGCGGCCAAGTACCGCGATCTCATCGCCGTGGTGGGCAGGCTCGCCCAGCCGCAGAACGTGGATCTGCCGGGTCGAGGAGATGCCGACGTCGTCGGCGCCTGTACCGACGGGGAGAACGCGACGGTTTGCGTGCTGCCCTACCGGCGAGGCAAGTTGGTGGACAAGCGCGAGTTTCACTTCGAGGGAGTGGGCGACGTCTCGCTGCCGGACCTCCTATCGACGTTCCTGGCCCAGTTCTACGAGACCAACCCGGCCGTTCCTCCAGTTGTGGACACGGCGCAGCCGCTCGACGGAGAGGATCGCGAGATGCTGACGGCGTTCCTGGCCGCCCGGCGTCAGCGCAAGGTGACGCTCGCGACGCCAAGGCGAGGGCCGAGGGCGAGACGCATTGAGCTGGCCCTCGCCAACGCCCGTACCGCGTTCGAACTTCGCTTTCGTGCCCCTCTGTCGCAGGCCCAGCACCTCGAGCGGAGGCTTGGGGAGGCGCTCGGGCTGGACGGCCCCGTTCGCCGGTTGGAGTGCTTCGACATCTCGCACGCCAGCGGCAAGGAGACCACGGCCTCGTGCGTGGTATGGGAGCGGGGACGGATGAGCAAGCGGCAGTACCGCTCGTTCCACATCCGCGATGTCAGCGGGGTGGACGACTTTGCCGCCATCGCGGAGGCCGTGACTCGCCGCTACCGTCGGCTCCGCGACGAGCAACGCGAGATGCCGGACCTCGTGCTCATCGACGGCGGCGCGGGTCAGCTCAACGCCGCTGTTGCGGCTCTCGACACACTCGGCGTGTCGCTGCCGGTGGCGGCGTTGGCCAAGCGTGAGGAGCTGGTGTTCCTGCCGGAGGTGGCCGACCCTCTGCGGCTCGACCGTTCGGACCCGGCCCATCTGGTGCTTCGCCAGGTTCGTGACGAGGCACACCGGTTCGCGGTCAGCCGGCACCGCCGCCGCCGCCGCAGGAAGACCCTGGCCAGCGAGCTCCTGGGGATCCCGGGCGTCGGACCGGGGCGGGCGAAGGCGCTGCTCACGCGCTTCGGCTCGTTGCGAGCGGTGCAAGCCGCCGGTGTCGAAGAGCTCCGGGAGGCGCTTGGCCCGCGTCTCGGCGCCATGGTCTGGGAGCACCTCCACCCAAGAGCTCTGTAGGCCCTCGGGCTTACTGCTAGTGCTCGGGATCGTCGTCGAGAGACAACGACGACGGATCCTCGGTCCTCGGGCCTCCGCCCACGAGACGGCGCAGTCGGAGGCGCAGCTGTGAAAGCACGCCGCCTTCTGCCGTCGTTGGCTCGCCCCGCTGCTCCGCCGCCTGCACCGTTTGCCGACCGGCCACTCGTTCCGCCAGCACGTCCGCGAGGTCCGCGTTCTCCTCGAGCAGGGCGGACAACGCGACGCTGTCCACCTCCACGACGTGGAGCTCCGTGGAGGCGCGCACGGTGGCGGTGCGGGGCTGCCCGGTCAGGAACGCGATCTCCCCGAACACCTCGCCGGCGCCGACCCGGCCGAGCTCGCGGCGCTGTCTCCTGACAACAGCCTGTCCCTCGGCAATGACGTAGAGGGCACGCGAGGCATCGCCCTCCGTGACGATCGCTTCGCCGGGGACGAAACGGAGCCAGCGAGAGTGAGCGGCAAGGCGTGCGAGGGCCGACTCGGGCAGACCCGAGAAGATCGCGGCGCTTGCCAGCGCGCGTTCGCACATCCCAACCGTATCGGGCGGCGGTGTCCGCCGGGACATATGAAGGGTGCGCTGGGGAAACGGAATCTCCATTCCGGCCCTGCCGAGCGCCGCATACGCCCTGGTCAGCATCCGGTCGCGTACGTCGTAGGCTTGCCAGGGCGTCCGCGTCCAGAGGCGGCACTCGTAGAGGATGGCGCTGTCAGCGAACTCGGTGACCAGCACCTGGGGAGCGGGTTCGACGAGCACGCCCGGGACATCCCGGGCCACCGCGCCGAGCGCTGCCTTGACCCGGTCTGGGGAAGCGTTGTAGGACACGCCAAGCCGTACCGGCACGGCGGTCGGAAGCTCACCTCGACCCAGGAGACGAACCCCGGCGCGGGCTACAGCAGAGTTCGGGATCAGGCGCCGGTCTCCGAGCGGCGTGCGCAGAAGGAGGGACCGCCAGCCGAGCTCTTCGATCCGGCCGACCACACCGTCGAGCTCGATCCAGGCGCCAGCCTGCAGGTGCTGCTCCCAGGCCAGGGTGAGGCCGGCCAGGAGGGTTCCGAGCGTCTCTTGGAGGGCGAGGCCGATGACGACGGTGATGACGGCCGAGGTGGCGATGAGCGCTTGGACCTCGATGCCGAGAACGGCTTTCAGCACGATCGCAGCTACCAGTAGGTAGAGCAGGATCGCGACCACATCCCGTGCCAGCCGCGGCACGCGGAACCCCAGTCGCTGGCCGAGCAGCCACTCGAAGAGCACGAGAATGGCGGCCCGGGCGAGCAGCAGACCGAGAGCCAGAACCAGTGCGGCCAGCAGCCAGGAGGAGACGCGCGGAGGGATTTCGAAGAACGTTCCGGCCCAGTTGGCGATCCCGGCGACCATGACCAGTCCCAGTGCGCCCGACAGACGGCTCAGCAGCTCGAGCCGTGAGGCGCGCGCCATCAGGATCAGCACTGCGGCGGTCAGACCGACGACGGCGTAGGTCATGTGTTGGCCCATCCTAGCAGGAGGCCCGGCTTCGTCATGCCGACCGGCCGCGGAGGATCTCGAGGGTGCTTTCCGGGTTGTCTGAGGTGATCGAGGCGACGCCGAGAGCTGCGAGCGTCGTGATCCTGCCGCGACGGTTGACGGTCCAGGGATGAAGTGGCCGGCCGAACGGCAGGAGTTGTTCGACGATGCGGTGACGAGGGGAGAGAGCCCAGTCCGGGTGAGGCACCGCCGGAGGCACCTCACGCAGAACCCACGAACGTCGCACCTGCGGCAGGATTTCCGCGGTTCTTACGAGGACGACCGTCGATGAGCTGAGGAGCAGCGTGTTGACCGACCTGCCGGCGACCAGACGAACCAGCTCGCCGGCGCCGCGAGCCAGTTCCAAGCCCGCCAGCGGCTTGACCTCGAGAAACAGCCAGCGATCTTGCGGGAGCACTGTCAGAACCTCCTCGAGGCTGCTGATGCCACGCCCCCGCAGCTCGCGCCACCGCTGGGCGGAAATCGGGAGGCGATCACTTCTGAAGTTGTGATGACAGACCCAGATCCCGTCGCGGCTCAGCCGAACGTCCGTTTCGACACCGTCGGCTCCGGCGGCTACCGCTTCTCGGACCGCTGCCGTGGTGTTTTCCGGAAAACGTGCCGCAAACCCGCGGTGCCCGATGACGAGAGGTCGAACTCTCATCCTTCACCAGCGCACGGGACAGAGCCCGCAAGGCTCGGGAGGGAAGCAGCCTGATCCAATGTGCGTGGGCCGAGAGACCGCCATCGGCGGCGCATCATCGCGTACTGCGGCCCGAGCCGGCGACAGGTGTGGACCAGCCACGCCCAGAGGATCAGCCAGGGGAGGGTCCGCGTCAAGAGGGTGGCTGACGCCAGATAACGCGCTTGAGCCTGACAACGAGCCGGCCGATGCCGGGGGCGTGGCCGCGTACCTCTACCGGAAGGTCCGTACCTTTCTCGATCAGGATCTCCAGCGGCCCCCGCATGCCCATCAGGCCGGTCTCTGGCTCGGTGCCAGGCGCATGTTTCGTGAGCCAGCGAGCAGTACCCAGGACGGTCCGGACCTGGATCCTGCCTCGTCGTTGCCGGTGCCCTCCCGGCCACGACTCCTCGAAGCTCACCTTCTCGGTTTCGATTCGCCCCGGCCTAAACCGGACCTCGACCAGGTGCCGGTGCGAGCAGAGCGTGAGGACCAGATCTCGGCCGGGCTGATCGAGGTGGGCAGCGGCGACCCGGTACAGGAGAGCGTAGGAGTCGGTGATGACCTGGCCCGGGGGAACGCGGCCAGCGCACGAGATGACCTCCTTTCGGCGATCATCCCAGCTTCTGGGATCACCGCCTTCCTCTGTGCGGTCCGCAGGGGCGGCGCGCCACTCGGTGTAGGTTTGGCCATGATACCGCTGGAGCTTCCAATACGGCTTCGAACCGGTGCGGGTCTTCTCGGTCTGCAGTGCTCTCCCGCTCAATGTGTCGAGCCAGGTGACGACCCGCTCTCGGCGGCCGAAAGGGAGCACACTGCTGACGGTGACCCGGTCAACCTCCGGCCCGGACGGCTCGGGAGCTGGAGGGGCGGGCGCTTCTGCGAGCTTCTCCTGGGCCTCCCGGCTCGAGACATGCTCGACTCGCAGCGAGCTCTCGGCGCTGAGTAGGAACTTCCGGGCGGTGAGCTCGATCTCCCACCAGCCGACTCCCTCAGTGGTGGTTCTTGGGGGGTTCTCGGGTGGACTTGCTGCACCGGAAGGAAGGCTCAGGCCCGTTCCGGCGAGCAGCAGGGCGGCCGCGAGGCTCCGCAACGTCGTAGCACCGTTCATGCCACCATGGTAACCGTCCCGCCACGCCATGCTCGCAGTGCCCAGGTGCGCGGACGGCAGGGGTACGATCCACGCCGGCTGACCGCCGCTCGCCAGCCGGGGTTCGGTCAAGAGGGGGGTCCCCCGTGACCGAGCCCACTTGCGATTGTGTCTCGCTGATTTCACAATGGAATGCGCGTGGCGGGGAAGCTGGCGGCGAGGGGAGGCAAAGACAAGGTGGCCGACGCGAAAGCGAGCGACAGCAGCCAATCAACTGCGTTCACCGGGATCGCTGAGGTTGGCACCAACCTTGCTGAGGTCGGACTGAGTGTCTGTCGGGCAGAGCCAGGCGCTGCCCGAGAGGGGACGGGGGGAGCGTAGCGCGTGAACGCAACGGTGCGGCTCGCACTGGCGCAGGAGACCAGGATCGGCGGCCCGGTGAGGTGGCCGTTGTTCGCGGTTTTGAGGGCGGCGTCCAAGGGTACCGCGGAGCGGGTCCTGATTGCGGTATGGGTCGGGGTGGTGGCGGCCTCGGTTGCGCTCGGGCTTCTTATCGTGGTCCAGGGCTGGAGCGGAGTTCCGGTGCAGCTCGGGCCGTTTGCATTTTCGGTGACGGCCTACCCGACGCCGGTGCTCGGCGTGCTCCTGGTTCTCTTCCTCGGCCCTCTGTGGGGCATCATCCCGGCGTTCCTCGGGAGCTTTGCCCTGGCGACTCTGAGCGGCATGCCAATCTGGCTCGCCGTGGCGTTCGCCCTGGCCGACCCTTTGATGTTGCTGGTGCTGTGGGGAGCGATGAGCCTCGTGAACGCCAGCCCCGAGCTGGAGTCGTGGCGAGACCTGGCCGTGTTCGTCGGGTTCAGCGCGATTGCAGCAGTGGTCGACTCCTCTGGTGCGGCCGTATGGAGCATGGCTCGCGGACTCGACTTTCTGCAAGCGCAGGCGGTGTGGGAAGGCTGGGTTGTCGGCGCCTTCGCTCAGAACCTGCTTCTCGTAGCCCCGATCGCCAAGCTGTTCGGCCACCGGGTACGGAGCTGGCTGGACCGGCACCTCACCGTCCAGGTCGGGGGTCAGCTCGGCGCGGGCCTCGGTCAGGCCCTGCTCGTTGCCGTTCTAGCGAGCCTCCTGCTCACCGGGACGATGGTCGCCGTCGGCTTCTTCAGGGATGTCGGCACGGAGGGCATTCCGTTGAGTTCCGCCCGCCGGGAGTTCGCTCTCTTCCTGATCGTCTTCGATGTCGCCAGCCTTGTCGGCGTGGCCGCGCTGTCCGCCGCCATCAACCGCAAAGGCCGGGCGGAGGCGTTGCTGACGCTTGTGGATCCGCTGACCAAGTGTCTGAACCGCAGAGCGTTCGGACGTTTGGTGCCGCACGAGATTCACCGCAGCCGTCGGCTCGGGGACCGGCTCGCTGCGGTTCTCATCGATGTCGACGAGTTCAAGGAGATCAACGACTCGCACGGGCATGCGACAGGCGATCATGTGTTGACGGAGCTGGCGGTGAGGGTCCGCGAGGTCATCCGCGACACCGACTACTTCTTTCGCTGGGGGGGTGACGAGTTCCTGCTCCTGCTCCCTGGGACCGGCGTCGAGGACGCGCTCGGCCTGGCACACCGCCTGCACCGTGAGGTCACCTTGGCACCGGTGCCGGCGGCGGGCGCACTCGGAGAGGTGCAGCTCTCAATCAGCATCGGTGTCAGCGCCT
>JAJDNH010000033.1 GCA_022340775.1 Acidobacteriota bacterium | reverse complement strand
ACGGCAGCCCGGCGATGGGCAAGATCATCGACGTGCTCCCCAATATCGCCAGCTCCGACTGCAGCGTCCTCATCGTTGGCCCCAGCGGCTCCGGCAAGGAGCTCATCGCACAGGCGATCCACAGCCTGAGCCCGCGCCGCTTCTGCCCCTACGTCCGCCTCAACTGCGCCGCTTTGCCCGCCAACCTGCTCGAGTCGGAGCTGTTCGGGTACGTCAAGGGCGCCTTCACCGATGCCTGGAGAGACAAGCCGGGTCACTTCGCCCTCGTCAAGGGAGGGACCCTGCTGCTCGACGAGATCACCGAGATGGACCCCTCCCTTCAAGTCAAGCTGCTGCGCGTCCTCAACAACGGCGAGTACCAGCCGCTGGGCTCCACCGAGACCCTGCACACGGACGCCCGGATCATCGCCGCCACCAACGCCGACATCGAGGCGGCTCTCGCCGACGGGCGGCTGCGTGAGGACCTCTATTTCCGAATCGCCGTGGTCACCGTGAAGCTACCCGCGCTGCGCGAGCGGCACGAGGACATTCCCCTGCTCGTGGACCACTTCATCGGCAAGCTGGCCCGCAAGACCGGCAAGCCGATCCGCTCGATCTCGACGCGTGCGATGCACCTGCTCCGCAGGCATCCGTTCCCCGGCAACGTTCGTGAGCTGGAGAACACCGTCGAGCACGCCTTCGTCATGTGCACAGGTGAGCAGATCGAGGTAGAGCACCTGCCCACGCCCGTCCTCGAGCCGCCGGGGCCGACGTTCGCGTCAACCGCCCAGGCCCCGGATGAGCGTCGGAGCATCGAGCTCACGCTGCGGCGCCACAACGGCAACCGCAAACGCGCCGCGGAAGAGCTCGGGATGCACCGCTCGACACTGTGGCGCAAGATGCGAATCCTCGGGATCGCAGGCTGACGGACTCGGCCCGGACCCTCGCCGCCCCATCCAGGTTCTACCGGTCCTCGAGTTCACCGAGCAGTCGATCGAGCGCTGCGGGACGGCCCGGCCGCTCTCGGTAAGACGGTGCTGAATCGAAGTCCGTCAGGAAAGCCAACAGTGTTGGCTAAGGCACCGGTCCGGAGTGTCACGACTGTCGGTGAGCGCACCTCCCCGGCGCCGACAGCGGGCCTGAGCGCAGCTCCTGGCTACTTGGTCTCGTCCGCTGCGCCCGTGAACGGTCCGTGATCCGGCCACAATGAGTAGAGCACCTCGTACTTCTCACGTCGCACGTCCGTCGCCTCATATGCGCTCGCGATCGAGCGCGCGAGCTCGGAGTCACGGAATCCAGCCAGGGTCTCGGCGCTCTCGAAGAAGTAGATCCCACAGATTTCACCCGTCGCCGCATCGCGCCCGTAGATCTTCTGCCGTAACCCTGGCACCTCCCGAAAACGCGGGAGGCGCTCGAGCAGGCGCCGTTCGAGCTCCTCCGGCTCGAGGTCGGACTTGACTCGGACGAACAAGACTATTTCCATGGCGGTGACCTCCGCATGACGAACCTCCGGCACGGGCCGACCATTCCCGTCCCGAGGTGCGGCCGCCCGCCGCGGAGCGCAAAGCGTGCACGCTGGCTATCGATGCCGGCAGCTGGGGAATCCCGGTCCGCAATCCCCGGTTGATACGCGACAGAGAGTCCGAGCAACACAGAGTCATGACCGCTGGGCACGCCCGAGAGACGTGGAGCTGGGTCGCCCAGGCCAAGGAGATGTGGGCGATCCGCTCACGAAAGGAGAGCCGTCATGGATGTTTCGAGACAGCGCAGGAGCCACCTCGCCTTCGCGTCTGCCGCGATGGCAAGTGTCCTCGGCCTGCTCGTCGCCGGTCCGGCAGCCGCCACCGTGGTGCTCGACCAGCAGCAACCCGTCTTCGATGCCGCCCCTGGATCCTACGACCTTGGCGGCGACTCAGATCAGAAGCTGGCCCAGACCGTCACCGCGGGCCGGCGAGGAGCACTGGTCCAGGTCGACCTGCCCGTTGTCTGCGGGGAGGGCGCCACGCTGGTCGTGAAGATCACCCGGCTCGACGCCGCCGGCCAGCCCGGGAGTCGGGTGCTCAGCACCACCAGGGTGCCGGCGTCGGACCTGTTCGCCACCGACCCACCCACCTTCCGTTCCATCGTCCTCAGCCATCCACCGTTCATGGGCTCGGGCGACACCTACGCCATCGTGATCGAGGCCGAGGGCGCCACCTGCGGCCTGTACCAGGGATCGATCGGTGAGACCTACGCCGGCGGCTCCGGATTCTACGACGCCCGCCCCGCTCTCCCCGGATGGCACGCCTTGGACGAACATCGGGGCACCCCGTACGACCTCCCGTTCAAGACCTGGGTGGACCTTCCCAGCCGGGCCACGTCGGGTTTCTGCACGATTCCTCCCGTTCTGCCTCATCCCGGTGGACCGGCCCCGGTCATCGTTCCCATCCCGGCATGGGTGCCGCTGTGCCGGTGTCTCGCCGACCGGGGCTTGAGGGAAGCGCGCTGCGGCCTCTTCCTCCCCGACCTGTTCCTGGTCCGCGAGCTCCTGCCGCCGATGCAGGGCCGACCGGCCGAGATTCGCTGGACCGCTCTCCCACTGACGGACCACCCCGAGGTGCCGAACATCCTGGAGTCTCCGCCGCCCGGTGCCGGTCTACAGGATCAGACTGTCGATTTCGGCGCCAGCCTCGCGGCGCTGAAGCCGGTGAGCCGTACGATCACAATCCCAACCACCAAAGGCGCCGACCTCGAGGGATGGTCGGTGAAGTACGCCCGGCCCGAGCCGGCCCAGAAGCAGCAGCCCATCAGCAAAGTGCCGCGGCGCTGACGGCCGGGAGCGCATGGGACTCCGGCGAAGCAGGGCCGGAGCTTCGATTCTCGACCACGGGAGTGGTGGTTCCGGCATCACAGCGAAATCTAGTCACCAGTGAAGTTGTCGGACAGCTGTGAGAAGCGTCCTCAGAAAGGGGAACAGCAATCGGTTCCGCAGTCGTTCTTTTCTTCCCGGGTGCCACGAAGGAGCATTACGACCGAACGCTCGCCGCCGTGCATCCAGCGGGGGGCCTACCCGAGGGTCAGACCTACCACGCCGCCGGCCCGTCGGATGGTGGCTGGACCATCGTCGCGGTGCATGACTCGAAGGAGAGCTGGGCGCGGTTTCGCGACACGATTCTGATGCGCCGCCTTCAACAGGGCATTGACGGGGGGTTCGCCTCGCCGCCGCAGGAGCGGACGTTCGAGGTCTACAAGGTGACGACCTAGGGACCACGGACCCCCTCCCAGAGGGCGACAGCCCGGCCAAGGCGCCGAGTAGCGTAGCCCACGCCTCATCTCTCTCGGACCGCCGGTCGCGGTAGATTGCGAGTGAATCCTCCGGGCGATACGGAGCCGGGCGCACACCGCCCGCCAGCAGCCCACGCCCTACCGCTGGAGCTTGTCCCCCAGGAAGGCGGCGGTCGCCTGGTCGGCGCGAAGCCAGTCCTGCCAGCGCAGGAAGTCGTGGATCTCGTTGGCGAACACGATCTCCTGGTATGGCACCCCGGCCTTCTTCAGGCGCTGGACGAGATCGACCGTCTGGTGGAAGTGGACGTTGCGGTCATCGTCGCCCTGGATCAACAGCACCGGCGAGGTCCAAGTCTCGATGGTGGCATCCGGTGAGGACTCCCAGGCGGTCTTGAGGATCTTCTCCCAGTCCGGCTGCTGGTAGCGGGTGCGCTTGGTACGCAGCCAGCCGTTGATCAGCGTGTACGACCAGTCGTGCACGCCGTGCATGTCGACGCCGGCCTTGAAAACGGCGGAGTCGCGCGCGAGCGCCAGCGCGGTCAGGTAGCCGCCGTACGATCCGCCCCAGATGCCGATCGCCCCGGGGTTCACGCCCGGCAGCTTCTGCAGGTAGCGGGCCCCGGCGAGCACGTCCTGATACTCGGCCGCGCCGCAGGGTCCCCAGTGCTCCGGATGGTGGAACGCACGGCCGTAGCCGATGCCGAGCCGGTAGTTGACCGAGAGCACGACGAAGCCGTGGTTGGCGAGGTACTGGTTCACGGCGTAGCTGTTGGAGTAGTAGCCCATGTAGTGCCACCCGAGCAGCATCTGGCGCGGCGGGCCGCCGTGCACGAAGATCACCCCCGCGTGAGGGGCCTCGCCGTGGGTGGGCTCGAACAGCTGGCCGTGAATGGTCCAGCCGTCGGGTGCAGTGAAGGTCACGTCCTTCGGCACCACGAGCTCGGCGACCGGAAAGTCGGGCGGCACCCGCCCGGCGTCGATCGCTCGCGGCGTTCCGCCGGCAAAGGGCAGGACCGAGACCAGCGGCGGCGTGCGCGCCCCGGCTCGGATGAACGCCACCGTACCGCCGGTGCCGGTCACGACCGGGCTCCACGCGATACTGGTTCCCGAGGTCAGCGCCTGAGGCGCCGCACGGTCCACGGGGACCTTGTAGAGGTGGCGGCGAGCCCCGTCTCCAGGGGTCGCCCCGGTGTTGGCGTTGTAGACGATCCACTCGCGATCCGGGGTCATGGTCACGTGCTCGACCATGAAGTTGCCCGGGGTCAGGAGCAGCGGCTCGCCGCCGGTGGTGGGCACCGAGTACAGGTGCGGCCAGCCGTCGAGGTCGCTCAGGAAGACGAGCCGGCCACCGCTGGCCCAGTGGAGGTTGGCACCGCCCGCCGTCCTCGGGTACGAGCCTTCGAGGGTCTCGGGACTCGACCACACGGCGTGGGCATTGCCCGTCTTGACGTCGGCGACCCAGATCGCCCACGGCTGCGGATGCGGCTCCAGCTGCGGCTTCGGTTCCCCACCCCGGCCAGGCCGGCGGACGAAGGCGATGTCGTCTCCCGCCGGCGACCAACGCGGGTAGGAATCCCGGTGGGTACCCGGCTCCAGATACCGGATCGGCTGATCCTCGCCGCTGTACAGCCCGATGAAGCTGTGGTCGTCGCGCCTGGAGACGAAAGCGAGCATTTTGCCGTCGGGCGACCAGCGGAGGTCACGGCACTTGCCGCGGTCGAAGAAGAGCCGCTTCGGCTTGGCGCCGCCGTCGATCGGCACCCACCACACGCTGCCGTCGGCAGGGTGCCTGAACGCCACCCTGTTGCCGTCGGCGGACACGGCGGGGGCATCCCCGTCGCCCAGGTCGGTCAGCTTGCCGGTCGCCAGATCGGCGGCGTAGAGCTCAAGGTGCTGCTCCTCGGGGCTGGACGAGGGATCCGGCGCGAGGCTACCGGCAGCCGGCCAGTTCTCGCCGTGATCGCCTCCGCGCACGTACACCAGGTACTTCCCGTCCGGTGAGAAGGCCAGGTTGGTCAGCTCCTGTCCGTCGTCATCGGTGAACCGTGTCACCCGCCTCGGCTCGAACGCCGGCGCCGAGGCGATCCAGACGTTGCGCACGCCGCGTTCGTCGAGCACCCACGCGACCTGGTCTCCCTGCTTTGCCGCCACCATCTCCGCCGGAAACGGGTAGCCGAGCACCTGCTCCATGGTGAAGGTGCCAGCGTGCACCGGCGTCGCACAGGCCACACCGACGAGCAGCACCGTGCTCATCAACCAGGCTGTATGTCGCATTGCATCGCTCCTTCCCCCCACGCTCTAGCTCTACATTGCATGTTACAACTAGGGTCTCTCGAGTATGCAGCCAGGGAACGGCGGTCTCGGTAATCAATGGGCCTCCTCTTCTCACCCGGGTTACTCATGAGCGATCGTAGCGAGAGCGGCGAGGCGTCTGTCAGCGCCGGGATCTGAGTGCCGAGCTGCCGCAGGCATACTCGGAGTGTATGTTGAGGACAGCGAGGCACGAAGAGCACGGCGATGGCTGGCGTATCGCCGGTCGCAGTAGATTGCGGGTGAGTAATCCGGGTGAGCAGTTGGTACACTCGGGCAGCTTCATGACGACCGGCAGCTCTTCGTTCTGGAAATCGTTCGGGCCGGGCCTGCTGTGGGCGGCCGCAGCGATTGGTGTCTCGCACCTCGTCCAGTCGACGAGGGCCGGGGCGATGGCGGGGTTCGGGCTCGCCGGCGTCGTGCTGCTCGCGAACATCTTCAAGTACCCGTTCTTCGAGTACGGACCGCGCTACGCGGCGGCCACCGGAGACAGCCTCGTCGAGGGGTACGCGCGCATCGGCAGGTGGGCGCTGTGGCTCTACATCCTGATCACGCTGAGCACCGGAATCGTGATCCAGACCGCGATCATGCTGCTCACCAGCTTTCTGCTGAAGCTCGCGTTCGGGCTCACCCTCTCGATGCCGGTCGTCGCGTCCATGGTCTGCGTCCTGCTGGGCGCACTGCTGTTCGTCGGCCGCTACCGGCTGCTCGACATCCTCATCAAGCTGATCCTGGCGCTGCTCGCGGTCTCCACCCTCATCGCCGCCGCGGTCACGCTGCCGCGCGCCGACTGGTCGACGCTCGCCCTCTTTCCCAAAATCGGAGGTCCGACCGGCATCCACCTGGCGTTCCTGCTGGCACTGGTCGGCTGGATGCCGTGTGCGTTCGACATCGCCGTTTGGAGCTCGCTGTGGACGCTCGCCAAGAACGAAGCGAGCGGCGAGCGGGTGAGCGTCCGGGGAGCGCTGCTTGACTTCCGCATCGGCTACGTGGGCACCGCCGCGATGGCGTTCGCTTTCCTCACGCTCGGGGCAACGGTGATGCACGGGTCGGGGCAGGCGTTCAGCCCCAGGGGCGGTGCTTTCGCCGCCCAGCTCGTCCAGCTCTACACGAGAACCTTGGGAGCGTGGACGGGCCCGATCGTCATCACCGCCGTGCTCACGACCATGCTGTCGACCGCGGTGACGGTGATCGACGGCTTCCCCCGCGCCATCGATCGCTCACTCCGCGTGGTGACGGCCGGACGGATCGGCAGCGCCAACGGGAACGACATGGGACCGGTCTACTGGCTCGGCCTCGTCAGCCTGGCGATCGGTACCGTCGTCGTTATTGCGCTGTTCTCAGGCACCTTGAGGACCATGATCGACCTCGCGACGATCGTGTCGTTCCTGGTGGCGCCCGCGCTGGGCTACCTCAACCTGCGCGCGGTGACGGCTCCCGAGGTCGCGCCGGAGCACCGGCCAGGCAAGGGGCTCATCGTGCTCTCCTGGACCGGCCTGGTGCTCCTCGGGGGCTTCGCCATTGTCTTCATCGTGAGCCTGGTCCTCCCGCTGTAGCGGCACCTGCCATCAAGCCGTGATCCAGGCTTGGCGGCGAGGGAAGGCCACGGCGGGCATCGGCTCAGGAGGCCAGTCCCAGATACTGGGTCGCTCGCAGGATTGTGACGTCCGCCACCGGCTTGCCGGAACCGAGGTTTGCGCGTAGAGCGAGTTTCCGTCATGATCGGGTGAGCGGCCTGACCTCTTCAGGCACACCTCTCAGCCGGAGGACGAAAGATGAGCATGCGACGATCACTGGCTCTGTCGATCTGCTTTCTCATTTCGAGCCTGGCGACTGGGGCACCCCGGCCAGCCGCAGGAACGGCTCCGGCTGCGCCTCTCCCGGTCGAGTACTTCACGCATTACGAGACCTTCAGCAACGCCAAGATCTCACCGTCGGGCCAGTACATCGCCTACCTGACCGGTGACTACGGGCGGACCATGCTGGTCGTGTCCAGGTTGAAGGATCTGAAGGCCGTCGGCGGCGTCCGCTGCAGCATGACCTACGAGATCTACGATATCGACTGGGTCTCACCCAAGCGGCTGATCTATCGCGTCGGGCAGCGGTGGCCGGGCATGGCCGTTCCCACCGCGACCGGCGAGATCGCAGCGGTGAACATCGACGGCTCCCACCACAAGCTCATCTACGGCTTCCGCGCCGGCGCCGGGCAAAGCGGAGCCAACCCGCACCCGCGCAAGGCAAGCTACGCCTCGGCCGATCTGGTCAGCACGCTCAAGAAAGACGACAGACACATCCTCATTGCCGAGCATCCCTGGTTACATCGAACCGACGGTTACTACTACGACCCCGACGCCAAGCCGACCGTCTATCAACTGGACGTCTTGACTGGAAGGAAGGCGACCGCCGAGTCGGTACCGCTGGCCGATGCCACGGTGCTGGTCGACCGCGACGACAACGTGCGCTTCGCGGTCGGGCAGAACGACAAGTTCAAGGTGGCCGTGAGCTGGAAGCCCACGCCGGATTCGGAGTGGAAGGCGTTCGAGCTCCCAGGGTTTCGTAAAGAGAGCATCGTGCCCCGCCTGTTCGGCGAGGACAACAAGTCGATTCTGTTCACAGGAGTTCGCGAGGGCGAGACGTACGCCGCACTCTACCGTCTCGACCTGGAGTCGACGAAGGTCAGCAAGGTGTTCGCCTTCGACAACGCCGACGTGAATCATCTGATACGCGACTTCTCCGGCACGAGGGCGATCGGCGTCGTCGGCTACACCGACAAGCCGATCTACCACTGGTTGAAGAAGGACGATCGCGCCGCGATCACCTATGCAGCGTTGCTCAGGGCGTTTCCCGGCCAACAGGTGTCCATCACCAGCCACAGCGAGGACGGACGGCTGGCCATCGTCTTCGTCGATTCCGACGTCAACCCGGGCGACTACTACCTCTTCGACACACAGACCATGAAGGCCAGGTACCTGCAGTCGCGCAAGCGATGGATCGACCCGGCCAAGATGCGCCGCAAGACGGCGTTCACGATGAAGGCGCGCGATGGGGTCGAGCTGCACGGCTACGTGACGCGTCCCAAGGGAGACGGCCCGTTCCCGCTCGTCGTGCTGCCGCATGGCGGTCCATACGACATCCGCGACACCTGGGACTTCGACTGGGAGACGCAGCTCCTGGCGAGCCGGGGGTACGCAGTGCTGCAGGTCAACTTCCGCGGCAGCGGCGGCTACGGCATGGACTTCGAGGCGGCCGGCTACCGCCAGTGGGGCGCGCGGATGCAGGACGACATCACCGATGCCACCCGCTGGGCCATCGAGCAGAAGATCGCCCAACCGGACCGCATCTGCATCTACGGGGCAAGCTACGGGGGTTACGCCGCCCTGATGGGCGTCGTTCGCGAGCCGAAGCTGTACCGCTGCGCGATCGGCTATGCGGGCGTCTACGATCTCGAGCTGATGCTGAAGACGGCGGATATTCCGCTGTCCAAGTCCGGCCGTGCCTACCTGAAGAAGGCTCTCGGCAACGATCACGAGGAGATGCGATCGCGCTCGCCCGTGTACAACGCCGACAAGATCCAGGTGCCCATCCTACTGATCCACGGCAAGGAGGACTGGCGCGCAGACTACCGCCAGGCGAAGCGAATGAAAGCGGCCCTCGAGAGCCACCACAAGAAGTTCGAGTGGATGGCCCTGAAGGGTGAAGGTCACGGAGTCTACAACGAGAAGACCCTCCAGGAGGTGTACGAGCGGATCCTGCAGTTCCTCGAGCACAACGACGGACCGAGAAAGGCCGCCCCCGCAGAGTGAGAGTGACTCCTCGCTCGGCCTCATCGCGATACGCGGTGGCTCCGGCCGAGCTCACCTCCTCCATGCCCCCGCCGGCGGAGCCGGCAACGCCCCCTAGCCCGGGACTCCGTGCCGCTTGCTCAGAGAAGAGAGGAGGAATCCGAGGAGCCCGGCCAGAACGACACAGAGGTACACGTAGAGAACGTCGATTCTAGCCGTGACCCCCAGCAGCCGTTCTCTGAACAAGGACGTCTCGTTGTGGTTCACGGCCAGATAGCCCACGGCACCACCAATCAACATGAAGAAAGAGGCCGTACGAAGAGCAACCCACTTTCCGAGCACGAGTGAGCGGATCATCAACGCGACGGTAATGACCGAGATCGACACGGTTGCGACGAACAGTAGTTCCATCCCTTACCCGCTCTCGAGCCTGCCAAGCTCTCTGATCCGGACCATCATACGCGCCCGCACGTTCCGGGGCCGACCCGGCGGATTGCAGCGAGGTCACGGGCGAATCGCAGCCCACCGTGAAACCTGATACCGTACTCCGAGTAAGAACCAGGAGAATGAAGACTCATCAGGTCAAGAGGCGCCGGCGTGTCGCCGGGATCGTCGTGATTCTCACCACGACCGCGGCGATCGCTTTCGCCACGGACCGTCCCGACACGGATCCGGTGGTCCTGCAAGGGAAGCTCGACGAGCGGATCCAGCTCGTGTCGGGCTGGCGGTACCACCCGGGCGACAACCCGATGTGGTCCGACCCCGAGCTCGACGACAGCGGCTGGGCGGTGGCTTTCTCGATAATGCCCGGAACGGCCGACCCGCCCGGGGGCTGGCCGGGGATCGGGTGGTTCCGGCGGCGGCTCGAGCTCGCCGGCGGAATGCCGGCCACCGCACTCGCCGTCAGGCCGGAGCAGAACGGCGCCTCGGAGATGTATCTGGACGGTCGTCTGGTTGCCCGCTTCGGCGTGGTGTCGGCTGACCCGGCGCTCGAGCGACCCGTCTACCCCAACGACTTCGTCGGCATCGCGCTGCAGCCGGGTCGGCGCCACGTTCTGGCGATCCGCTACTCGAACTCCCACGGTAACGTCTACATCGGCCGGGCGCGGGGCTTTGCCCTCAACATGCGCAGCGTCGAGTCGGCCGCCGCCAGCTACAACCGCTGGGCGTACCTCGTGCTGACCACGCCGGCAGCATTTGCGGGCGCATTCGCGGCCCTCGCCGTGCTCCACCTGCTGCTGTTCGCATTTCACCGGAGAGAGCACGAGCACCTCGTATTCGCCGCTTTCTCCGTGACGGTCTCCGCGCTGTTCGTGCTGCAGATCTCGATTCACCTCACCACCGACCTGATCACTAGGCTCTCAATCCTGCGGCCGTACATCGCCCTCAACATCGTCTCCGTGATCCTAGGTCTGGCCCTGGTCCACACGGTGGTCCGTCGCCGGCCGACGTTCCCGACGTGGTTCCTGTGCGCGGCCGGCGCCGGGCTTGTGGCGTGGGTGTGGACGTGGCAGGCGTTCAGGCCGATGACGGCCGTTCTCGTGTTCCTGTTGATCGCCTATCTCGAGATGCTGCGTGTGGCCGTCGCCGCTGTCAGGCGCAGGGAGGCGGACATGTGGATCGTCGCGGTCGCCTTCGTGCCCCTGGCCGGAGTAGCGGCCGCCAGATTCGCCACCCAGTTGCTGGGAAACAAGCTCGACCTCGGGCTGCTCTCTGACGCCACCCTGGTGGTCCTGGCGCTGGCCTTTTCGGTCTTCATCTCGCGCCGCGCGGGACGCACCGCGCGCGAGCTCGAGCAACGTCTGGCGGAGGTCCACGAGCTCTCTGAGCGGGCGGTCGAGAACGAGCGCCGCGCGGTACACGAAGAGGCCGAGCGCAGGCTGCTCGAGGCCGAGAACCTCCGCCGCACCCGCGAGCTCGAGGCGGCGAGACGGCTGCAGCTTGCCATGCTGCCCCACACCCCGCCGCAGGTGGAAGGCTTCGAGCTCGCGTTCCACATGGTGACCGCCACCGAGGTCGGCGGTGATTACGTCGATCTGAGAGCCGGGGACGGAGCACCACCCCTGTTCGCGGTCGGGGACGCCACCAGCCACGGGCTTCAGGCCGGCATGGTGGTTGCGGTCGCCAAGAGCCTCTTCCAGGGTGTTGACCCCGCCGACGGCCCGCTCGCCGCCCTCCGCCGGGTGGGTGGCGGGCTGAAGTCCATGCAGGAACGCCACGCCAGCATGGCCATGGTCATCATCCAGGTCGCGCCGAGTCTGCTGCGCGTCGCCTCGGCCGGTATGCCTCCGGTCCTCGTTCTCCGCCACGCCTCGGGCACGGTCGACGAGATACTCGTGCCCGGCGTGCCGCTCGGAACCCTTGCCGATGCGAGCTACAGCCTCCAGGAGGTTCCCGTGGCTACCGGCGACATTATCCTCGTGGCCACCGACGGCCTGGCGGAGGCCATGGGAGTCGACGGTGCGCCGTTCGGATACGAACGCATCGCCGCCGAGCTGCGCCGATTGGCCGGGCGGTCGGCACAAGAAGTCGTGGATGGAATGCTCGCCGCCGCCACCGGTTTCCTCGGCGCCGAGCCCCCTCAGGACGACATCACCCTCGTGGCGATGGTCGCGCACTGAGTCATTGGCGCCGCTCTCGGCTGTAGTCCATCCAGGCCAAGCACGCCGGCCGTCATACTCGGTTCCAAGAGAGTGGCACCTGGCGCCGCACTTGAGAGCGCATCGCTGGCAGGCATATCGCCGATCGCAGCAGATCCAGAGTGAATGATGCAGGCGGGTGAACGCTACCCGGCGCCTGCCCGACCACGAGCAGGCGCCGGTTCTGATCCTACAGGGTCGGGATACGACCGTCAGGAGGCGTCTAGAAGAAGATGTAGGTCCCGTCCGAGACGTACCACCCCGACACGACAATCGTCGGAGGCAGCTCCTGGACACCGTCCTCGAAGGTGTCGAAGTAGAACTGCCGCCCGATCGAGTCAATCACGATCCACCGGTTCCAGCTGGTGTCGTAGTAGTACCCGGCCACGTTGGCCTCGAAGGGATTGACGTACATGTGATCCCCTTCGGCGGTGAGGGTGTAGGGACCATCGAACCTTCGGGTGAAGTACGTGCTGAAATATCGGACGGAAACCAGCGGCCCGAACCTCCAGGTGGGGCTGTAGCGGAACCTCGTCCTCCACGACGGACCCCAGGTGTGGGCCATGTACTGGTCGAAGTGGTAGTAGGGGTGGTACTGCCTGGCGAGCTCCTGTCTGTGGTAGTGGTGGTACCTCGGGGAGTGGCGCAGTGCCCTTCTCCTGTCTCGAATGTAGGTGTGGTGCCGCTTGCGGTTCACGTAGCGATCGTGAGCATTGTGCCTCCTGTGGCTCTTTGAGCGCTGTGCCGAGCTGGAGTGATGGGGCGGCTCGCGACGGCGGTCGGCCTTGTGAGAGGAGGAGTGTGGCGGGCTTTTCCTGGAGGACGCGCCGTGGGAGCTGCCCTTGCTCCGGCCGGAGGAGTGGGCGAAAGGTCGCGTGCGCGGTGAAGCGGAGTGAGACGGACTCTTGGAACGGTTGGGCGAACGGCCGGTAGGCTGAGTCCGGTGCGAGGTCGAGGTGGAGTGGCTGCGACTACGTGAGGGGGACTGGGCAGAGGGCTTTCTCCCGTGGGAGGTGGAACGAGACTTCGTCGTACTCCGGGACCTCGAGGAGGAGGCTCCGGTCCGCGACGGAGCTTGCGAGGACCTGCTCTTGCTCTTGGAGCTTGCCTTGCCTTTCTTACGGGGGGTTGGGGTCTCCTTCCTCTCCGGACGCTTGTTCTTCTTGTTCATGGCGGTGGAGCTGTAGGAGCCTGTTGTCGTCGAGGTGCTCGCCAGCGCCGAGAGTGCAAACGACGATGAGAGAAACAGTACCGAAAACAGGACGGCCAGCCATCCTCTTCTCATCAAGACCTCCGCATCCAATTCAGCTGTGAGAGATGACGGGAGGTGACAGCGAAAGCGTCCTTAGAAACTGCTGAGCCTGAAGCACTCCCGCCGGGCGGCCGCTCTGAATCTGTTGTGGGGGTGCGCGACACGAGGGCCGAGGGCGAACGTGGCGAGTCGGCATCTATCTCAGAGTATAGCAGGCGATGAGATGTCCCTATAGAGCCGAGTGGTCGGGCGACCAGCCCAGACGAGAGAAGCTGCCTGCCAAAACCCCGCCCCCGGCGATATTAACCAGCGGTCATCGCCTCACGAAGGCACAGGATCACCCGCCGCGGCGGCATCCGTCAGGTGTCGGCGGCTGAACTCGTCCGGTGGCACGGGCCGGCCAAGCAGGTAGCCCTGCAGGAGATCGCAACCCATCGCCTTCAGCGCCGTTCGCTGCTCCTCCTCTTCCACGCCCTCGGCGACCACCTGCAGGTCGAGGCTGCGCGCCAACATCAGGATCGAGTCTGCGAGCGCGCGCGCGCGTGGGTCCCGGCTCAGCCCCCGGATGAAGGAGTGGTCCAGCTTGAGGGTCTGGACGGGGAGGCTCCGAAGGTAGGAAAGAGAGGAGTAGCCTGTTCCAAAATCGTCAATCGCCGTGCGGACTCCCAACCGCCTGAGCGCCAGCAGAACCTCTCGTGTCGCCTGCGGGTCGAGCATGGCGATGCTCTCGGTGATCTCCAGCTCCAGATGGCCCGGGTGGAGGGAGGTTTCGTCGAGAACCGCGGAGATGCGGGCAACCAGATCCGGGCTTTCGAAGGGACGGGCCGACAGGTTGACTGAGACGATCGGACCGATGTGGAACCGATCCTGCCACCGCTTGACCTGGGCACAGGCCGAGCGGAGCGCCCACAGGTCCATGGCGTCGCCCAGACCGTAGGCCTCCAACGCCGACAGGAAGTCGCCGGGGCCGAGCAGCCCCCTCTCCGGGTGCTGCCAGCGCACCAACGCCTCGGCCCCCCGAAGGACGTTGCCTTCGGCAGTGACAACGGGCTGGTAGAAGAGCGCGAGCTCCCCCTGGGCGAGTGCCTTCCTGAGGTCGTTCTCCAGGGAGATCCGCTCGGTGGCCTTGTCGCTGAGGTCCGGAGTGTACACCTGGACGGTGCCCTTGCCCTTCTCAGTCGCGAGGTTCAGGGCAACCAAGGCGGACTTGAGCAGGCCTTCGGCGTCCATGCCCCCATCGGGATACAGCGTAATCCCCACGTTGGCAGCCAGGAAAAGATCCTGTCCTTGCAAGGAGATGGGTGCCTGGAAGCCTTGCGTCACCCTGTCGGCGAAACCACGAGCTTCCTCCAGTGTCCTATTCGACGGCTTGAGGATCGCGAACTCGTCCCCGCTGATCCGAGCCAGCGTATCGTCCGGGCTCACGAGGCCGCGAAGGCGCCGGGCCACCGCGGTGAGAAGTGCGTCACCGGTGGCATACCCGAGTGAGTCGTTGATGATCTTGAAGCGGTCGAGGTCGAGCAGGAGCAGCGCCGGTCGCGCGGCGCCTCCCCTGGCGCGTATGACGACCTCGGACAGGCGCATGAGAAACAGCTCACGGTTTGCCAAGCCGGTGAGGGAGTCGTAGAAGGCCAGGCGCTCCACCTGCCGAGAGGTCTGGAGGGCCCTCAACCTCTCGGCCTCCAAGAGCCACATCAGGACGCCAAAACCCACCACAAACTGCAGGATCAGGCTGACGTAGGGAACGTAGGTCACGTAGCTCGGCCGCACGTGCACGATGCTGAAGAGCAGGTGGGTCGCGGAGTTGTGGAGCTCGATGATCCCCAGCAGCGCCAAGGAGGCAGCCACGAGCTCCTGTCCCACAAGCCGGCGCTCGCGCCGTGGATGAAGGACCCAGGCCGCAGCCACGAGGTGCGCTCCACCCGAGATGGCCAGGCGTCCGAGCAAGGGTGCCTCCGGCATCTTGACCAGTCCGATGAACACAGCGCTCGCCACCACGGCTACTGCCGGGACGGCCACCAGGCTGATCCTTACGGTGCGTCGGCCGGGTTTTCTGAACCCTGTGGCGCCGTAAGCACCGGCCAGAAGCCAGACCAGCTTGAGGTAGCCAGCGACAAGGAGAACGAGGGAGGCGACAACCCTGGCCGGGTGGAGGGGAGAGGGCACCGCCCCCATGATGGTCAGCGCCACGGCCGCACCGCTGAAGGCCAGGGAACCGGCCCAGAAGCTCAGTGTCCAGTCCATCAGGTAGCGCTGGCGGTAGAAGCGGTAGAGAAGCAGGAGCATGATCGACAGCAGAGCCGACCCGGCTGCCTGGGCCAGGTAGGCCGAAAAGATCACCGCCATTGAGGACTGCATCTGCAGTCCTTTCTATCACGACTCGGACAGGCTGTTACAGACCCAGCGCTTGCGGGCGGCGGTCGACACTCCACTCCGCCCCGCGCAGCGCGATGGCCTTCCGCGAGCTCTCGCCCTCACGTTCGTCGACAAGACGTGTACACCAGCCCCCTCGACGGCGGCACCCGTCTCTGCCAAGATACGTGACAGTGACAGTAACAAGCAGCCACGGGGAACCCGATCTCGGCCAGCTCGAGGCCACCGCGATCTGCGGCAACGACATCACCTCGTCGTGCCTCTACGTCTCGGCGCTGGCGATCCTCCAGGCCGGCGCCTGGGCGTGGGTGGTGCTGCTGATCGTCACCGCGGTCCTCTATCTCTACCGGCGGATCTACGCCGAGGTCGTCGGCGCCCTGCCCCTGAACGGCGGCGCCTACAACGCCTTGCTCAACACCACCAGTAAGCGGGTCGCCTCCCTCGCCGCCTGCCTGACCCTGCTGTCATATGTGGCCACCGCCGTCATCTCGGCCTCCGAAGCGGTCCACTACGTGCGCTCGATGTGGTACCAGCTGCCGGTCATCGCCGCCACCATCGCTCTCCTCGCCGTCTTCATGGCGCTGACGATCGCGGGTATCGGCGAATCCGCCAAGGTTGCGGTGGTGATCTTCGCGACCCACCTGACGACCCTCGCCCTGCTCCTCCTCATCGGCGGCTGGTGGGTGTTGCAGCACGGGCCGGCCACCTTCATTGCCAACTTCACGACCCCCACCCCGGGCAGCCTGCCGCGGAGCTTGTTCTTCGGTTTCGCGGCGGCCATGCTCGGCATCTCGGGTTTCGAGAGCTCGGCCAACTTCGTCGAGGAGCAGGCGCCGGGGGTCTTTCCCAAGACGCTGCGCAACATGTGGGTCGCCGTCACCGTCTTCAACCCCGGGATGGCGCTGCTCGCTCTCGCCCTCATTCCGGTGGCGGCTGTGGCCGGTCACCGCGAGGCGCTGCTCGCCCACCTCGGCGCGGTCTCGGGCGGACCGTGGCTCGCCACCTTGATCTCGGTGGACGCGGCGCTGGTCCTCAGCGGCGCGGTTCTCACGTCGTTCGTCGGCGTCACCGGGCTCGTGCGCCGGATGACCCTCGACCGCTGCCTCCCCCAGTTCCTGCTCAAGACCAACCGCCGAGGAACGACCCACCGGATCATCGCCGCATTCTTCCTCCTCTGCGTCTCGATCCTTCTCATCACCCACGGCGAGCTCGGCGCCCTGGCCGGCGTCTACACCATCTCGTTCCTGGCGGTGATGGCTTTGTTCGGGGTCGGCAACGTGCTTCTCAAGGTCCGTCGTGCGCGCCTCCCGCGGCCGATCACCGCCTCGTGGCCGGGGGTGCTCGTCGGCATCGCCGCCGTCATCGCGGGCCTCGTCGGCAACGCCCTCCTCAACCCGTCCTACCTGCGCGTTTTCCTGGCCTACTTCGTACCCACCGTGCTCGTCGTCGGCGCCATGCTGGGTCGGATCACGATCCTCAGGGTGTGCCTCTTCTTCGTGCGCTCGATCTCCGAGGCGATCAGCTCCTACACGTCGCGCGCGTCGACCTCCATCCGCTCGCACATCGAACGCATCAACGCCCAGCAGTTCGTGTTCTTCAGCCGCGGCGACAACGTCGCCTCGCTGAACCAGGCGATCCTGTACGTGCTGCGCAACGAGCACACCAACAACCTGAAGGTGGTCACCGTGCTCGACGAGAGCGAGGAGCTGCCGGAGCGCCTCCGCCCCGACCTCGAGATCCTGGACCAGGCCTACCCGGAGATGGACGTCGAGCTGGTCGTCAAGCACGGCCGCTTCGGGCCCGATCTCATCGACGAGCTGTCGCGAGAGTGGGGAATCGCCAAAAACTTCATGTTCATTGCCTCGCCGGGAGACCACTTCCCCTACCGCCTCGAGGAGCTCGGCGGGGTCCGGCTGATCATCTGATCTGCAGGAGGCCATGAAGGGCGCCTGCCACTCCAGGCCATCTATGGTCCGGCGCCCTCCAGAATGCCGAGAAAGGCCTCCACCACCGCGGGGTCGAAGTGGCTGCCCGCCGCCTTGCGAACGTAGTCGAGGGCCTTCTCGTGCGGCCACGCCGGACGGTACGGCCGGTCCGACGTCAGCGCGTCATACACGTCGACGACTGCGAAAACCCGTGCCGCAAGGGGAATGTTCTCCCCCGCGAGCCCCTGCGGGTAACCGGTGCCGTCCCAGTGCTCGTGATGGCAGTAGGGTATGTCGACGGCCGGCTTGAGGAAGTCGATGGTGTTCAGCAGGTCCCGGGCCTTCTCCGGGTGCTGGCGCATCACCGCCCACTCTTCCTCCGTGAGCGGCCCGGGCTTCTGGAGAATGCTGTCGGGCACGACCATCTTGCCGATGTCGTGCAGCAGTGTTCCACGCCGGACGTGCTCCCACTCCTCGCACGGCACCCCCATGGCGGCGACCAGATTCATCGTCAGTCGCTGCACCCGGTCCGCATGCCCCTTGGTCTCTTGGTCCCGCATTCCCAGCGTCGCAGCCCATCCCTCCAGGGTTGCGTCGTAGGCGCGAATGAGCTGCCTGTTGGCCTCCACCAGCGAATCGTGCAGCTGTGCGTTAGTCACCGCCAGCGAGATCTGGTGGCCGAGCGTCCTGCACAGCTCGATGTCGGTTCTCCCGAACTCCGCCGGCTCGTCCACGGACGCGACGATGAACGCTCCCGCAGCGGTACCGTCCACCGCCAGTGGAACGTACAGAATGGAGCGCAACCCACGCGACTCACACACGCCACGTTCAGCGGGCGACATGGGCTCGCTGGCCGCGTCGGCGACCCACACAGGATCACCTGAGGCGAGGGACGCACCGATGTGCGGGTGCTCCTCCAGAGGCGCACGCCGATACTCGTCGGGGAAGTCCGCAGTCAGGGGTGGCGTCGTCGCCTGCAGCACCAGGGTCGAGCCGTTCAGAAGGTAGATGGCGCCGGTGTCGAGGCCCATGACGTCGCAGGCGCTGGTAATCGCCGTCTGCATCAGGGAGGGAAGATCGAGCGTCGAGGCGAGGGCCGAGATCACGTTGAGCAGCGCGGCGAGGTCCTCGCTCGGCATGCGCCGAACATCGACCTCGCCAATGACGCCCGGTCTCCTCTCCATGCTTCCCCCGGCGGCCGTATCGGCCCACCTCCCACTTTCTCACACTCCGGCTCGGCCCGGCGGTCCGGGACGAGGTGATGGTAGGCGGCAGCCCGGCAAGAGCGCCGATCGCGTCGTCCCTGGAACCCGTGGAATCCCAATGGTTGACCACCTGCCCGAGAGGCCGTAGGCTGGACGGTGGATGGAGCTTGTCGCGTAGATCCCTCTGTCGCATCACGAAGTGAGATCAGGCTCATGCGGGTATCGGCATGTCCGCGGAAGGGATCGACGTCATGCCAACGGACACGTTCTGGACCCACTTCTACGAAATCTACGAAGCCCTGCCCCGCCAGGGGCCTGGCGACCGTGAAAGCACCGAGCGAGCTGCCCGCCTGCTCCCCCCATTGACCGCCGACCGGCGCATCCTCGACATCGGCTGTGGCTCGGGGGCCCAGACCCTCGATCTGGCGCAGGTGACCGAGGCGTACATCGTCGCGGTCGACAACCACCCGCCGTTCGTCTCCCAGCTTGCGCGGCGCGCCGACGAGGCGGGCATGGGCGGACGGATCACGGCGCAGGTCGGCGACATGAACGATCTGCCCTTCTCCGACGGGTCGTTCGACGTCGTCTGGTCCGAGGGATCCATCTTCATCATGGGCTTCGCCAAGGGGCTCGCAGAGTGGCGCCGCCTGCTGGTCCCCGGCGGGCACATGGTCGTCTCCGAGTTCTGCTGGCTGTGCGACAACCCGCCGGCGGAGATGGAGGAGCTGTTCCTCGACGGCCCCTCGGATGTGGGTAACGTGGAGGCCAGGCAGAGGGCGGTCGTCGACAACGGATATCGGCTCCTGGCTGACTTCGTCCTGCCCGAGGTGGGCTGGTGGGAGAACTACTACGTGCCTCTCGGTAAGTGCCTCGAGCACTTTCGAAGGTCACACGGCGACAACCCAGACGCGCTCGATGTCGCATCCAGGAGCCAGCGCGAGATCGACGTTTACCGCAAGTATGCCGGCACCTTCGGGTACGTCTTCTTCATCATGCAGCGTGACGACCGCGGCGCCTAGGAAGAACACACCCGCCACCTTGATCCGCTTCGTGCCGGCACGGCGGCCGGAGGCGAGGTGCCAGTGGGTGGCAGCCCGGCAGGAGTGACAATACCGCCGAACCGGGCACCGGTGTTAGTTTCATGCAGGTCGTTGCCTACCGGCCCTGGTCCTGCCGCCGGAGACCGGCCCCGCCTGCGGGTGCAGGAACGACGCGGCCGCGGGCGCGACGGGATCTCGTCAGCGGAGACACGGCGAGACAGATCCCGGCGCTGCTCTCGTACAGCATCAGGAGATGCCGCCCGGAAGGCTCCCTCACCAGATCGGGGGCCCAGGGGCCACCGTGGTCCACGGCCGGGTCGTGAGGCGGGGTCTGCGTGGTCATCACCGGGTTGGCCGCGAACCGGCGCCATGTCACTCCATCGGCTGAAAAAGCGATCCCAACGCCAACGTCGTCGGCGACGCCGTCCGCCAGATCGGCCTCGCTCACCCCCGAGTACACCATCAGGAAGCCACCGCCCCACCGGATCACGCCCGCAACACCTACCCAGTAGTCCTCCCAGCCTCCGGACGGGCCAACGTCGAGAACCGGGTTACCGTCGTACTTGACCCAGGCGGCACCATCGGTCGAGGTGGCGAGCCCGACGCGGGCGCGCCAAGAGGCGTCCATTCCTGAGTACCACATGAGGTAGCGGCCCTGCTCGGGGACCCAGATCACCGCCGGAGACTCAACCCACCGCTCGTCCCAGCTGCCCGGCGGCCCCGGCCCGAGCACCGGGGCCGTACCCCAGCGAGTGAACGTCAGGCCGTCGCTGGACGTCGCAAGACCGATCGACGCCCCGGTGCCGTCGTTCGAGCTCGATCCGTAGTAGTAGAGCTTGTACCCCGTCGGCCACCACCTCCGGCGTGTCTATTGTGAGCGAGTCCCAGCCACCGTCCGGACCGGTATCGAGGACGGGCTCACCGCCGTTGTCCCGATGCCACGTCAGTCCGCCGTCGGCGGACCTGGCCGCGAGGATCCGGCCGCGGATGTCGAGTCCCCCACCCGTGTACCACATCCGCAGCTCGCCCCCGACGGCAAGCACCGCGGGCTGGCCGATGGCCGCGCCCTCGGGAAACGAGTCCGCATGCACCATCACGGGGTTCAAGGCCGACTTGTACCACCGGACCTGCGCGGCAGCCGACCCCGCAACCAGGGCCGCTCC
>JAJDNH010000210.1 GCA_022340775.1 Acidobacteriota bacterium | reverse complement strand
CACGTCGAGGCAGCCGATGAGGTTCATGAGCGTCGACTTCCCGGAGCCCGAGGGGCCCATGATCGCCACGTACTCCGAGGCCTCGACGGTCAGGCTCACCCCTCGCAACGCCTGCACCTCGACGCCGTTCATGGCATAGGTTCGGACCACATCGCAGATCTCGACCGTCATCGCCTGCTACCCCTTCTTGTCCTTCTTGTCGGTCTCGGTGCGCACGACCGTGCCGTCCTCGAGGTCTCGGCTGATGGCGCGGAAGTTGCCGACCACCACGGTCTCGCCCGCCTTCAGGCCGTCGAGGATCTCGATGTGGGTCTCGCCCTGGATCCCGGTCTTGACCTGCCGGGCCCTCGCCTTGCCGTTGTCGACCAGCCACACGATCGGCACGAACCCTTCTTTGTCGGCCACGAACCGCGGCAGCTCTTCCTCGGCCGTTGCAGCGGGGGTTTCATCGCCCGCCTTGGCTCCCGGCGCGCCCTCGGCGGCCGCGCCCGCCTTCTTGGCGACCTTCAGCTGGTCGAGCGTGCGCACCGCGACGCTCTGGATCGGCACGCTGAGCGCATCTTCGTGGGTGTCGGTAACGATGTCCGCCGAGGCGGTCATCCCCGGCCGCAACGCCGGCGTGGGATCGGTAACCGCGACCTTGACCTCGAACTCCGTCTTCTGCTCGGTGGTCCCGGCGCCCGTGATGTTGGCGCTGTTGGCGATCTCCGTAACCTCGCCGTGGAAGACCACGTTCGGGATCGCGTCGACCTCGATCTCGGCCGTGTTGCCGAGGGCCACACGCACGATGTCGTTCTCGTCCACGTTGACCAGCGCCTCCATGCCGGCCAGGTTGGACAGCTCCAACACCACGTCGGCCTGGAACTGCGAGCCCAGCGCCATCTCGCCGACCTCCTTGTTCAGCTTGCTGATGGTCCCGGACATCGGCGCATAAATGGTGGTCTTCGAGAGCGCGTCCCGCGCCTGCTTGAGCGCCGCCTTCGACTGCTCCGCCTGGTCCACCGCGGACTGGTATCGGGCCTTCTCGACCTCGGCCGCGGCGTAGGCCGCATCGAGGGTGGCCTGGGGCTCGAGGTGCTGGCGGTACAGCTGCTCGGTCCGCTCATAGTCCTTGCGCGCTTTGTTCATATTCTCGCGCACCAGGTTGGTCTGGGACTGTGCCGCACGCAGGTTGGCCTCGGCGCTCTCCACCTCCGCCACGTACCGCTCGCGGTCGAGCTCGAAAAGCAGGGTTCCCTTCTCGACCCAGTCCCCCTCCTTGACGTCCAGGCGCGTGATCTTGGCACTGACGTCGGCCGAGATCTTGACCTGGGTCCGGGGCTGGATCTTCCCGGTAGCGTTGACCTTGTGCACGATCGTCCGCCGCTGGACGGGCTCGACCTGCACCGTGACCCCCTCGTCGTGGCCCTTGCGGAGGCTGAAGGCGACGGTGACTCCGACGGCCACAACCGCCACGATCGGTATCAAGATCTTTTTCTTCATCGGCTGCTCCATTCGACGGTGGGGCCCGGCGTTTCCGATGCCGCTGCGGCCGCTCACCCTTTTCCCCGTGCTCACTGAGAGCTTACGCAGCACGCAGCCCAAGGTTCCGGAATCGCGACCAACGGATCACCGCCCCTGCCTCAGCGGGTGGACGGGGGAACGTCTCGCGTCTTGCGTCTCGCGTCTTGCGTCTTTCCGAGCGGGTGGGAGCCTCCGCCACTCCGTCACTGCGTCACGGGGTGGATGGAGGAAACCTAATCACCTAACAACTTAATCACTTATTCACTGGGGGACTGGCGGCCGGGCTTCCCCCTGAAGCGTCCTCGTGAGCTCCTGCTGCAGGTCGTAGCGCAGCACCAGGTCGGCCACATCGACCTCGCGGTCGGCCTCGGTGGTGCCGTGCGCGCACGCCGCCACCGGCACCGCCTTCAGGGTGTGGGCGTCGTAGCACACGCCGTCCGCAAGCCCCGGCCCGCGGCTGACGTACAGGTAGCGATCGCTGAGCCAGCCACCGTAGGGGCGCGGTACGGCGACATCGCCCGGCTCGCCGAGGAGGTTGCGACCAACAAAAGCGTACGGCGCCGGGTCGACGCCGAGCAGCGCCAGCAGGGTCGGCGCGACGTCGGTCTGCCCGGCGGCGAGCCTGAAGGTACCGCTGGGACCGCCCGGCACATGGACCAGGAACGGAACTCGGTCCGCCAGGTACCAGTCGGCCTCGTGGTGGTGGATTCCGATTGCCTGGGCCAAGTCCGCATCCCACACGAAGCCCGCGTCGTGGTCTCCCCACAGGGCGATCACCGTCTTGTCCAGGAGGCCGTCGGCGGCCAGGCGATCCACCATCCCACCCAACGCCTGATCGAAGAAGTGCATGGTGTGCAGGTAGTTGCCGAACGGCGTTCCCTCCCAGCGGCCGACGTCCAGCACTTCCAGGTGCTTGGGGAAGCCCTCGAACGGGTGGTGAAGCGACAGCGTGATCAGCCACGCGCAGAACGGCTGCTGGAGGTGCGCGAGACGTTGCTCGGCCTGGGCCAGGAAGTCGCGGTCGTTGAGCCCCCAGCCGATCCGCTCTCCGGGGCCGAAGTCGTCGGCGAACAGGTTGGTCGTGTAGCCGAACGCTGGGTGCATCAGGTGGCGGTTCCAAAACGTGGGGTGAAACGGCACCGCCGACATCGTCGTGTACCCGTGCTGCCGCAGAACGCCGGCAATCCCCACGTAGTGGTTACGCGGGTACTTGAACACAACCGCGCCGCGCGCCAGCGGCAGCAGCGAGACCTGGGTCGTCACCTCGCCGTCCGAGGTCCGCCCCTGGCTCGTCTGGTCAGTCATGCGGGGAAACCAGGCCGCTCCCGGAAGCCAGTGGTCGAGGTTGGGCGTCACCTCCTGACCGTTGATCTTCAGGCCGACCACCCAACGCTGCATCGACTCGACCTGGATCATCAGCAGGTTCTTGCCACGGCCGGCGCCGAACCACGGGCCGACACCGGCGCGCAGCGGCTCCCGGTCCTTGAACCACGATTCGACGTCCCCACGCTGGGCCGCAGCCAACGGCGGCCTGAGGATGCCGGAGCGCAGCGTCGACCACAGGTCGGCCAGGTGGTAGTTGACGTCACCGACTTCCTGGACCACGTACAGGCTCTGAAAGACCTGGACCAGGCGTCCCCACTTGGCATGACTGGCTCGCCACACGGTGCCGACACCGGGCAACACCAGTAACGCCAGCACCGTCGCCAGCACCCACCGCAGGCGCCGCGACAGGCGCTTGGCGAACCGCGTCGCGCCGGCCGCGACGATCAGACCGGGAAGGAGGTCCGCCACCACCCACAGGTCGGTCCGGTGCATCAGCGCCTGCACGCTGGCCTCGACCTGCCCGAGCTGGCGTCGCGCAGCAAACGCCGCCATCGAGGTGACGTCGCCGAAGTAGCGGAGGTACACGACATCACCGAGGATCACCAGTGATGCGATTGCGGTCACCAGCCAGGTCGCGACCGGTCGCAGCCGCCGCGGCAGGGCCAGCAGGAGCAGGGCAATGAGCGCCACGCCGGAGGCCACCGCCAGCCCGGACCCCGGTGCGGGCATCCTTTCGGCAACCTCGAGAACGTAGCGCTGCTTGACCAGCAGCGACACCAGCAGCCACCCGAGGTCGGCCCACGCCAGCACCGCCGCCAGCCGAGTGTCGGAGCCGCGCCGCCACGCCATCAGGACGGCAACCGCGAGCAGCAGCGCGACCCCGGTCGGCAGCCACGGCGCCCGCCACAGCGCCGGCACGACGAAGACACGAACCGGTGAGGCCGGCGTCGGATCCTGCTGCGCGAACCAGCACACGCCCTCGTGCACCATGTCCCACTGCAGGCCCAGGCGTCCCCACTTCGAGGGCGCCACCAGCTGCGCAGCAATCCGCACTTCTTCGCCGGGTTTCACTACTTTCGGGATTCGTGTCCGCCGCCCCTCGAACTCCGCCATCTTGCCGTTGGAGCGCAGCCAGTGGTAGGAGAGGTTGATCGACTCGCCGGGGCGCCACGTCAGCGAGCCGTCGTTTCGCACCACCACGTTGACGGTCCGGCCGGCACCGCTCAGCATCCAGCGTGGGGCATCCTGCTTCACCACCGAGAAGGCGTGGACGGGGGGCACCGCCTCGACCTGCACCGGAACGCCGGGCGGCACCTCGGCCATCCGCTCGGAGAACCAGCACACGTTCTCCCGCACCAGGTCCCACTGCAGCAGGTACCGGCCGGCGGCGGCCGGCGCGGTCAGCGTGGCGTCGAGCTCGACCGTCGCCCCCGGCACGACCTCCTGCGGAAGCTCGGAGCGGGCGCCGTCCCACACCACCACCGTGCCGTCCGGCTCCGACCAGTGGTACGCCACGTGGAAGGACCTCCCGGGGACCCAGGCGACCGTGCCGTCGTTGCGCAGGGTCAACGGCACCGTCACTGTCGAGCCGGCTTGCAGCTCCGTCGGTGTGCTCTGTGCCACCAGGGTGAACGCGTATTCGTCGGCCCCTGCGACAGCGGCAGGCAGCCCGACTGCGAGCGTGAAGGCGACGAAGGCAGCGAGGATGCAGGAACGGCCCCTGAACATGACGCCGTGCATTATCCCCGAACCACACGCCGCCATCCACTGCCGCGCGGTTTGGATTCCTGGTGGACCGGCCGGCCGAGCCCCTCGAGATCATGGCCTTTCGGTGTAGAGTCTCACCGGGAGGTTGCCCATGACCGATCTCGAGCCGTGGCCACTGGCGTTCGACCTTCATGACTCGCGCCCGCTGCTGGTGCTGATCCACGCCTTCCCGCTCGATCGGCGGATGTGGCGGTGGCAGGCCGAGCCGCTGAGCGATGCGGCGCGCATCCTGACCGTCGACCTGCCCGGATTCGGCGAGTCGGCGGCCCCGCCCGCCTCGGCCACGCTCGACGAGTGGGCGGACGAGCTGGAGAACCTGCTCGACGATCTCGTGGGGGGCGACCCGGTGGTCGTTGGAGGCCTGTCGATGGGCGGCTATGTTGCCCTACGCCTGGCCGAACTCCATCCCGAACGCCTCGAGGCGCTGATCCTCGCCGACACCCGTGCCGGCGCCGACTCCGAGGAGGGACGTGCGGCCCGCGACCAGGCGATCTTCCAGGTGCGCCGCCACGGGACGCCTGCGGTGGTCGAGGGTCTGCTGCCGAGGCTCCTGTCGCCGGAGGCGAGCCCGGACGTGGTGGCATTCGCACGCGAGATCATGCTCGAGCAGCGGCCCGAGGTGATCGCCGCCGCCCTCGCCGCCATGCGCGACCGCCCGGACTCCAGCCATATCCTGGCCTCGATCCGGGTGCCGACCCTGGTCATCGTCGGCGATGCCGACACCTTGACCCCGCCGTCCGAGGCCGAGGCGATGGCGCGGGCGCTCGCCGACTCCTGGCTGGTCAAGATCCCGCGCGCCGGGCACCTGGCAAACCTCGAGGCCCCGGACCAGTTCAACGCCGCCGTCGCCGCGTTCCTGCAGTCTCTGTAGCTCCGGCAGGCTGAAGCCCACACATACTATTCGGTGCTTGCTGACCAGGGACGGCCTTCCGGGACGGGAAGACCGGGCCGAGGTCCTCCTCGAGACCGGGCTGACCGTCCCCGAGGGGTGCGGCCGAAGGCCGCGGATCTGCCTCTGTGGCACCCTGTCCCCAGGGACGGTCCCGCGGCAGGGCGGGGACGGAGCGGAAGGAGGCGAGCGGCCATCCCGCCGCGGGCGACGGGGGGACCGGGCGCAGGAGGCTTGGCCCGAGATTCTCTGAGGGTAAGCCTCCGAGCACGGGCTCCCCGGCGACTGCGGCGGGTGCAGGTGTGAGCCGAGGCACCGGTTCGTTCCCGCCCCGCCGGCCCGCGCAGCGGGCTGCGGGCAACGCCCGCACGGGACAAGCGACCGCGCAACACCTACCCAGGCGGGATCGCGCAGGACGTTCTCCTCGCGCCTCGCCGCCAGCGAGCAAGGAGCCGCTGACCTCGTGGTCGCGGCGACGAAGCTCGTGCAGGGGCGCGGTGCGAGAGGGCGCTCCTGCGCGATCCCTCTTCTCTCAAAAGGGTGGGGGGCTCACTCATCTCGCTGGGCATGGGAGAGGCAGATCCGAGCGGAGCGGCCCCTCGGGGCGGGAAGGCCGGGCTGAGGTCCTCCTCGAGGCCGAGCCTCCCGGCCCCGAGGGGTGCGGCCGCAGGCCGCGGATCTGCCGGAGCACGGATTGCTCGGGCTAGTTGTCCTTGAGCTCCTTCAGTGCGGTCACGACCTCTTCGACGTGGTCCTTGACGCGCACCTTCGGCCACACGTGGGCGATCCGGCCGTCGGGACCGATCAGGA
>JAJDNH010000197.1 GCA_022340775.1 Acidobacteriota bacterium | reverse complement strand
GCGCGCTCAGCATCCCCAGGCGCGGTTCCCCTGGGGTTCGTCGCGCCTTCGAGACCGCGCCAATCTCTACGGCACGGATGGGGCGGATGTTTTCGCGGGACTGGCGCCGGTGGCGTCGTTTCCGAAAACTGCAGGGGGCCTCTACGATCTCGGTGGAAACGTCTGGGAGTGGTGCGAGGACACCTATCACGAGAACCTGATACGAGGACCGAAGGATGGCAGTGCTTGGGTCGTCGGGGGTCGTGGGCGAGTGCTGCGGGGCGGCTCCTGGAGACGGACGCTGGACTTGGCCAGGGTTTCGCAACGAACCTGGCAGGAGGAGCGCTACCACGCGGATGACGTTGGATTTCGCACCGTTTCAACCCCGGGTGATGCCCTGTCGAGCGAGGCGGTGATTCAGCTTGCGGAGGCCGCGTTTCCGCTCCACTACGAGCTGGGGCGGGAGCTGGACGCGGCGAACCTCGATACTGCCGACCGCCGTTACCTAGAGAGGCGGGCCGTCACCTGGCTGGTTGTTGAGGGACGACCCTGGGAGGCACTTCCTCGCGCCGCCGTGCTGTTTGCCAAGGACCCACGAGATCCCGGTGCGCGGGACCTTCTCGAGCGGGTAGAAAGCCGGCTGGTCGACGGTGCGGAGCGCACCGATGCCTCCAGCCTGGAGGCCGCCGTGTCACGCTATCGGGCGGCAGTGGGTAGCGAGGTTCTTCTGGAGGCCAAGCTGGAGGAGCTCGATCGACGCGTTGCGCGGGCTTTGCAGGCCGCGGGCGAGGCATTCAAGCGACGTGGCGACCGTGGCCGCGCCGACATCCGTATCCGACTGGCGGTGCGCCTGTACCCCGAGGACCAAGACCTCCAGAGGCTCCTGCAACAGGTTGTGCCAACGCCAGGAGCATTGCGCGAATGGCCGGGAGACGGTAGGGAGATGGTCTGGGTGCCGGGCGGTACGTTCCTGATGGGCCGGGGGCGTGGGGACGATGAGGCTGACACGGACGAGCAGCCCGCCCACACGGTCCGCGTTCGTTCCTTCTGGATGGACCGAACCGAGGTCACCAACGCGGCATATCGAAGGTGTGTCGATGCCGGTGCCTGTACACCTCCCCACTGGCGTGAGGCGTTTGACGACCCTTCCGAGGCCGACTACCCGGTGGTGGCCGTCGACTGGCTGCAGGCGCGGGAGTATGCGTTGTGGGCGGGGAAGCGCCTGCCATCGGAGGCGGAGTGGGAGTACGCGGCTCGGGCCGGTAAAGGCAGCAGGTTTCCTTGGGGCGAGGAGTGGCTGGCGGGTCGAGCAAACGCTTTTGGCGAGCATGGCGCCGATACCTGGATGGGGACGGCCCCGGTCGGGAGCTTCACACCGAACGGTTGGGGCCTGGTCGACGTCAGTGGCAACGTCTGGGAGTGGGTTGAAGACGTGTACCACGCGGACTACAGCAACGCCCCGGGTGACGATAGGGCGTGGACACAACTGACCGGCGGCCCGGAAACCCGTCAACGGGTGCGGCGTGGCGGGTCGTATCGAGACTTTCCCCCCAAGCTGAGAGTTTCACAACGGGATCGTGCGGATCCGACGGACTGGTCGCGGTCCACTGGATTCCGCTGCGCGGCCCCCGACCGATAACGGCGCGCGCCACAGAGTCCGCGTCCGGCTGACCGCAGAGCAGCCCTATGAAGCTCTGCCTGCCTGGTGTGGTGTTCGTTGCTGACGGACGTGCTGGAGGCACCCTCGAAGAGAGGCTACAAACCGATCTTCTCGAGGATGCGATCGAAGGCCTCGAGCTCACCCTTCGTGGTATAGAAGTGGGGCGAGAACCGTACGAGGTCCTGACGCGCCGCGCACACCACGCGGCGTTCCGAGAGTTGCTTGACCACGGCTCGTGCGGGAGCGGTTGGGTGGCGGGCGGCGACGATGCCGGCGACGGGATGACCGGAGCCGGGCGACACAACCGTCCATCCATGGCCGACCAGGATACGAGTAAGGAGGCGGGCCAGCGTTTCGATGCGATCCCTGATGACCTCCGGCCCGACGTCGATAATGAGGTCCAAAGCGGCGGCGAGGCCGGCGATGCCGACGCTGTTCGAGGCGCCGGGCTCAAACCGTCGGCCGTCCGTGAGGTGCTCCAACCGTCGCAGCATGAAGTCGCCTCGAGCGAGAGCGACGTTTCGCCACCCCATCGATGTCGGTCGCAGACGTTCCCGAAGCTCGGTCGTGGTGGCCATGAGGCCGACTCCCTCGGGCCCGAGCAGCCACTTGTGGCCGTCGGCGACGACGGCATCCAGTGCCAGTGTCTTGGCGTCCATCGGAAGCACGCCGAGGCCCTGGATCGCATCAACCACCAGCAGCGTACCGTTGTCGTGGCAGATCCGCGAAAGCTGGGCGAGGGGAGCGATCCAGCCGGTGTGAAACGCGACCCAGGACACTGCCAGGATTCTGGTTGAAGGCCTCAAGTGCTGGGCGACCCGGTCCGGATCGACATGTCCGCCGGCTTGCGGGTACCGTCGCGCTGTGACCCCTTTGCACTCTAGGTTGAGCCACGGAGCAACGTTCGCCGCGAACTCCTCCTCCCCGACCAGGACCTCATCGCCGGGCCGCCAGTCGAGCCCCTCGGCGATCAGCGACAGCCCGTCGCTGGTGCTGCGAACCAGAGTGATGTCCTCGGGGGTACAGCCGATCAGCTGCGCTCCAAGATGCCGGCAGGTGAGAGCATGCTGGCTCCAGTCCTGGTAGTGCAAGTCGCCACTGGCTTCCTGATCCCCGATCCGCCCTCGCATTGCTTCTGCGACCGGCCGCGGCAGAGGACAGATTGCAGCGTGATCGAGGTACAGGAAACCCTCGCGGATCGGGAACTCGGGGAGCCATCGCCCCAGATCGAACAATGTTCTATCCCTGGAGTTGACTCGGAGGGATGCGCAGGACGTCACCCGGGTGGATGCGTGAGCCTCGGATCCCGTTGGCCCGTCTGAGGGCGTGGACCGAGGTCCCGAAACGGCGGGCGATGTCATAGAGGGTGTCGCCGCGGCGCACCCGGTAGGTGCGGTGTGTGGACGCGATGCGGCGGCTTCCGTGCTTCGTCGACGGGATCGACAGCGTTTGGCCGGGACGAATCACCTGACGACGTGTGATGCCGTTGGCGGCACAAAGATGATCGATCGAGACGCCAAATGTGCGCGCGATGTCCCACAACGTGTCGCGGCTTTGAACCCGGTACCTGCCGGAGTGGCTCACCGACCGCCGGCTGGCTCGTTGCGTATGAGCTGAAGGCAGCCCAAGCCGAGGCACGATGAGGGACTGACCGGGATGTATCAGGTTCCTGCGCAGGCCGTTGGCCTGCCGGATGGCTCGAACGCTGGAGCCATAGCGATGGGCCAGGAGGTAGAGGGACTCCCCGCGGCGCACCGTGTGCACCAGACGCGGCGCCCACTGTGACCTCGGCACGCTCTGGAGAACCTGCTCTGCGTCGTCCGCCATGCCTGCAGGCAGTCGCAGACGAGTCTTCCTCCCGGCCGGTGTCAGGTCGCGACGAACCGCGGGGTTGAGCTCACGAAGCCGGGCGGCGGAGATTCCGAGGTTGTCGGCCAGAAACTGCAGGTCGAGGGCGTCCGGAACGGTAATCTCATCGTACTCCCACGGAGTGGGAGCCGGTGGCTGGTCGAACCCGTACCTCTGCGGTTTCTTGGCAACGATGACCGAGGCCAGGAAGGCTGGCACGTAGTTTCGCGTCTCCCGCGGCAGATACCGTCTGATCTTCCAGAAGTCATGGCTGTGAGCCCGCCTGATGGCTCGACGCACATTACCGATCCCGGAGTTGTAGGCGGCCAACGCCAAGTTCCAGTCCCCGAACGTGGAGTACAGGTCGGCCAGATGAGCAACCGCTGCCTCTGTGGCCCGCTCCGGATCTCGCCTCTCGTCGAGCAGAGAGGAGACCCGTAGGCCATAGAGGCGCGCCGTGGAGGCGATAAACTGCCACATTCCCATGGCGTGAGCGTGTGAGTAGGCCTTGACCGAGAAGGCGGACTCGATGAGCGGGAGGTAGGCCAGGTCACTGGGCAGGCCTGCGGCGCGCAAGTGGGACAGGATCATCGGCAGGTAGCGAGCGGAGCGCTTGAGGCCGATTTCCAGGCGCCGTCGATACTCGCTCTCATGCGCAAAGGCATCGATGAAGTGCTGGACCTGCGGTGTCACGGTCAGGGGCAGATCACTGCTCGGAACCTCGTTCAGGTCCTCGACCTGAGGTGTGCCTTCCACATCAGCGTTGTCAGCCGCAGCAATCTCCAACAGCCCTTCGTCGTCCGGCTGGTCGTCCATGTCACCGGTGTCAGGTCGGCTCGGCGCCACGCCGACGACCGTCGACTCCGCCAGGAGCTCAGCTACATAGTCCAGATACACCGAGGTGATGGGGTAGTCCTGCGGTGGCGAGAGGGCAGTTTCCAAAGCCTGCTTGACGCAGGCGGCCGCGTCCTCGGGGGCTCCACGTGCGTCGCTCGCTTGCGCCATGTCCATCAGCGCGTCGGCGCGTTGACGGGTTTCCTGCTCCCAGGACGAGAAGTCCGCTCGGGCCGGCGATGGTTGGAGGCTTGCATCCGTCTGAGGCCGAGGCGCGCTTGAGGTGCACGCGATCGCTCCCGCGAGACTCACGACGATGACGAGTGCCGCGAGCCGCGGCATACGGCGCTTTTCGCAACTCACTGCGAATTCTCCAAGTTGAACGTGAAGAGTAGGCTCAACATCTCCAGGGTGGACACGTCATCGACGACCAGCGCCACCGGTTCCAGCGTGTGGATGGTATCTCCCGAGGAGTCCTGAATGCGGATCGCGACTTGCACTGCCCGCATGCGTTCGAACACATCCGAGTTGATCGTGCGATCGACCTTGCGCCGAAACTCCTTGCTCGGCCCTTCCGCTCCACCGGCCAAAAGCGAGTCCAGATCGACCTCCGCGGAGGCACCGTCTCGTGAGCTGCCGCCAACGCCCATGGTCGCGTGCTTGCGCAGGCTGTCGAGCTCAGCCAGGATGTCCATCTGGCTCGAGACCTGGACCCGCTTGAGCGGTGGGGGGGCAGCCTCGGCCTCTTCCGGCGCGGTGCGCGCGAAGGCGACCTCGACGTCCCCTTCGTCGGGGATGATGTCGTCTGAAACCGGTCCCTCTTCGCCCTCCGGTTCAGGCTCAGAGGAAGCCGCCCGAACCTCTTCTGTCTGGGTGGGGGGTTCGGCTGGCTCAACCGGCGTGGCTGTTTCGGCCGACACCTCGGCGGGCGCCTCCGCGTCGGCAGGCGGTGCCAGCTCGACGTCGGTCCCAGCCTCTGAAGGTCCGTCGGCTCCGCTGCCGACCTCCTCTTGCTCGTAGGCCGCCTCGACGGGCTGGGCGGCCGCATCGGGCACGGCCTCAACGGGCGCCGCAGGTTCGTTCTCGACCTCCGCTTCCTGAGCGGGGACAGCCTCGAGGTGGGGCTGGGACGGTTCGGCCTGCGCCTGGTCCGTAGATACTGCTGCAGCCACCGCGGGCTCGCCAACGGCCTCCTCGGCTGCCCTGGCCAGAGCGGCCGCCGAGATTGACGATCTTCGTGGCGGCGGCGAAGGCGTGTGGCCGGGCCGTGGAGTGGGGGCCAGGCCGGCCTGTGGAGCAGCCATGCGCTTGCGGAGCTTTTTCAGCGTCAGCTTTGTGATCTCTTTTAGAGTCTCAAAAACTCCCGTACCGTCGATAGCCGTGGCCTCGAAGCACAGGGTGTCTCCGCGTGGATTGAGATCTGAGTTAAGCTCCTCAACGGTGAGGGTGTTCTTCAGGTCGCGCTTGTTGTACTGAATTACAAGCGGGATGTCGTCGACAGTCAGCCCCAACTCAGCGAGGTTGTCACGGAGATTCTCGAAGCTCTCGATGTTGGCCTCGCGCATGGGGCGCTGCGAGTCGGCGACGAAGACGACGCCGTCAACTCCTTTTAACACCAGCTTTCGAGTCGTGTTGTAGAAAACCTGGCCAGGCACCGTGTAGAGCTGGAGGCGGGTCTTGAAACCGCCAATCGTACCGACCTCGATCGGCAGAAGGTCGAAGAAGAGCGTCCTGTCGGACTCGGTTTCCAGGGAGACCATCTCACCGCGGGATTTTGGTGAAGTTTTGGCGTAGATGAAGCTGAGATTCGTCGTTTTGCCACAAAGACCGGGACCGTAGTACACGATCTTGGCTGCCATCTGCATTGTGGCCCAGTTGAAGAAAACCATTCCATACTCCCAGCCTCAAACGCATGATAACGCTAACACAACTTCGCGAAACCGGTCAATCGAAAACGGTGTCGGCAAGATGGCTGGAAACAAGCTCGGCAACCGCTCGATAGACGGCGCCTACCTCGGGGGGAAGAGCCTCCAGATGGCGACGCACCGTGTCCTCGTCGCCCCGCGCGAGAGGGCCCGTCAGCCCCTCCAATCCGCGGGATACCAGGGCCACATCCACGCTTGTTCGCACCAGAAGGTCGAGAGCGTCGGACGGTGGTGCGCCGCGCCCTCCGCCGCGGTTGATCAGGCGGCGGGCAAACGCTATGAGGACGTGTGGGAGGTTCGCGGCGACGGAAGCAGCAGCGTGGTAAACGGGCTTGTCCTGCGCTGCAATGCGCCAAGGGCGCATGCCGAGCTGATGGGCCAGGCTTTCCCCGACCGCAAGCGCCTCGAGATCTCCCTCGACAGCGCAGGCGATGCCGTCCCAGCTGACCTCGTACGGCGACGCCGGAAAGCACTGTAGCGGGTGCCAGGAACCGACGCGTGCGCCGGCAGTCCGGCAGGTCTCTAGAAGCTGGGAGTCCTCGAGCCCGGATGAGTGCAGCACGACCGTGCCGTCGAGGACACTGGTATTCGCCAGGGAGGAGGCCACCTCTGGGATGGTCCGGTCCGGGACCGTGATCATGACGAGTGAAACATCCGGCCAGGGAAGAGGTTGCTTCCAGTGGTCGATTGGCAGGCCCGAGAGGGCGACGCGGCAACGCGCGGCAGCCGGGCCGTCTCGGCACCTCACCAGGCGACAGACCCAGCCGGCACCGGTCATCCGCTTCACGAGGCGGCTTCCGAGACGTCCAGGTCCGATGAGAGCGAACTCTGATCGTCGCATGTCCGGATGCTACAATACCCTTCGGCGTCGTGCATCTGACGACCTTCGCAGGAGATAAGGGATGAACCTGAGCCAACGCGAGTTGACTGTGCTTCGTGAGGTGATCCGCCGTCATCTCCGGCGAGGCGCGCCAGTTTCTTCGACGGAGGTTGCACACTCGTCCGCGGTCAGGCTCTCTCCGGCCACCGTTCGTTCTGTGATGGCCCAGCTCGAGGAGAAGGGTCTTCTGCGGCAACCTCACACCTCAGCCGGACGCGTTCCCACCGACACAGGCCTCCGCGCCGACATCGATGCATCTGTGCCACAACGCAACCTGAGCAGATCGAGACAGCGGTGGCTGGCAAAGACCATGCTGGAGCGTCGGCGGCAGCTGGCTGAAGGCCTGGACTGGGTGGCACGCTTGATTGCGGAAGCCACACAAGAGGCGGGCGTTGCGGTCAGGCCAATGGGTGAGGCACCGGTCCTGGAAGCGGTGTCGCTCCTCCCGCTACCCGGAGGCAACGCTCTTGGGGTCGTGGTGACAGCGGCAGGGACTGTGGAAAAACGGGTGGTGGAGCTCAGCGAGGCGCTGTCAGAGGCTCACCTCCAGGCCCTCGCCAACTTCTTCAACACCGCCTTTCACGGATTTTCTCTGGACGCCATCATCGATCGTCTCGAGGCCGGAGATGACGTCCTCGTTGATGGGTTGCCCGCACCGGTCGCTGCGCTCCTCTTCTCGGTGGGAGACCAGCTGTTCCGGTTTCATCCGGACGATGCGGAGGTCCTTCTGGCAGGCACCCAGAAGCTGCTGGCGGAGCAGGATTATGCGGCCACGGACAGGGTCCGCACCGTGCTCGCGGTGCTGGAGGACCGGGCGAGAATCGCCCGCTTCATGCGGCGGTTTCTGGAAGGTCGGGAGACCGGTGTCGTGATCGGTCAGGAGTCGGAGCTGACTTCTGAGGCAGGGCTGGGGATGGTGGCGACCGTCTTCCTGCGAGAGGGGCGGCGCGTGGGGGCGGTCGGTGTTTTGGGTCCTCGCCGGATGGACTACACTCGGATCCTGCCGGTGGTCGAGTTCGTTGGCGGGACCCTCACTGCGATGCTTGACGAATCGGTTCGGAGCCATGATGCTGGAGCGCACTATGCGTGAAGAGGAGCTGGAGGACAAGCAGGTGAAGGAGCTGGACTCGCCGGACTCGGAGCTCGAGGAGTCGGAGTGTCAGGAGCGAGGGCTCGAGCTGTC
>JAJDNH010000137.1 GCA_022340775.1 Acidobacteriota bacterium | reverse complement strand
GTCACCGGACCCTCACGACCGAGATCACGCTCCGCAGCCACCCACCCCTGGAGGCATCATGATCCCCGGCCCCACCACCGTTGGCAACGGTCCCGGCTCCGCGAATGAGGCCGCCGGCCGTGAGCGCGGCTCGGCGCTGCTGCTGGCCCTGTTCATGGTCGTGATCCTGACCCTGATCGGCTTCGGCCTCCTCACCAGGACCTTGATGGTCAGCCAAATAGCCGGCTCCGAACGCTGGTCGGTCAAGTCGTTCTACGCCGCCGACTCCGGCCTCCAGACCGCTCTCCAGCGGGCCCGGCTGAACCAGACCGCCGGCTTCCAGTTCTCGATGCAGGACCTGAGGGGTGCGGGCGGAAGCCGTCTCGTCGGCAACATTGCGGTCAATGTCGACCCGCTGCAGCGGGTAGCCGCCCCGCAGCCCGTCCTCGGCAGCCAGCTCGGCGGCGGCCAGGGCTCGGGTGACCTCTACCTGTACGTCATCAGCTACGCCGGGCGCAGCACTTCGAACCAGCAGCTGACGCGCACGAGGCGGGTGGTCTCGAACATCTTCACCGTTGGTCCGGTGCCGCTCGTCATCACCGGGAACTGAAGCGAGGCAGAGATGAGAAGCTCGTTGCTCCGTCCCGTCTACGTCGCCCTCACGATCGGGCTGGCGGCGGCCGCTATCGGCCATGCCGACGACCGCAACCTGATCGCGGCCAAGGGCGCGCGTCCGAACGTCCTGATGGTCGTTGACTCATCCGGGTCGATGGCCCGCGACGTCGCCACCGACAGCGTCACCTTCGTGGCCGGCGGCGACGATCCCCACTCCAAGCTCTACCAGGTCAAGGACGCCCTACGCCGGTTCGTGGCCGCCTACCCCGACTTCAACCTCGGCTTCACGTTCTACGAGCGGGACAACGTCGAGGTGGCGCACCACCTCTTCCTCTACCGTCTCGATCCCTCCCAGGAGGACGCCTCCTTCGGCTGGATCTTCCGGGTCGGCGTCTATGGCACTCTGCACCCCTACACCTCGACCCACGAACAGCAGATCACGCCTCAGACGCTCTTGCGGTTCGGCCCCGATGCGCCGCTGACGGGTGGCCACTACGACTTCGTGCCGCTGTTCGGCACCGACGGCAGGAGCATGATGTCCGACTGGAGCCGGCAGAGCCGCACCACCATTAACGGCGTCAAGGTGCCGTCGAACGACTCCACGGTGTACTTCAACGGCGAGGCCTACACTGGGCAGTACCGGGTCGACGCCTGGCTCAACGAGCCCCGGGCCGGGACCGGATACTACTACCCGGCGTACGCCTGGAACGACAGCGTCATCAACGCCATCACCACCTTCCAGGCCACCCACGACCAGTGGGCGCCGGTGGTCTTCGACCCCACCGCTCCGCCGTCCGAGAGGCTCTCCGGCTGGAACCAGTTGGTCGCCGGGCGGGCCGCCGTCCAGTCGGTCCTCGATGCCAACCAGATCGGCCTCCAGCAGCTGACCATGACGATCCGCCTCCGCCAGTGTCGCGACACCGGCAGCGGCAAGTGGTACATCCGGGACACCACCGGCGAGTGCATCGACGGCGCCTGGCAGACCGTGGCCACGATCACCCGCACCGTCACCACTGCACAGGGTGTCACGCCGCAGGACCTCGACTCCGGTGACACGACCCAGGGCAGCTATCCGGCGGCGACTGTCCCCAACGACTACGACTCGCGCGGCTCGCTGCACTCGGCGTTCGACTTCACCAACTCGTGCAACGGCTGGCAGGGGGTGTTCCAGAGCACGACCAAGATCCCGCTGGTCCCGATCCCGAGCGACGGCGATCCCAATCTCCTGCCGTACATCCAGTCCTACTTCAGGCCGCAGGCACAGCTGCAGTTCTTCTTCCCGACCCGTACCGACGGTTACAGGTTCTGGCCGCACTACTGGGACGACCAGACCGGCCAAATGACGTTCGACAAGCACGGCATCTGGGTTACCGACCGTGTTCTCTACGGCTCCGGCTCGACACCGATCAAGAACGCTCTCAACGACTCGGAGCAGTACTTCGAGCAGGACGTCATGGACCGCGAGGACCCGTACAAGCTGTGCCGCAAGAACTTCGTGATCCTGCTGACCGACGGTCTCGAGACCTGCTCGAGCGCCGGTACTGCATGTGTCACGGCAAGGGACCTCGGCAAGAAGGGCATCCCCGTCTTCGTCATCGGCTACGGCGTCGGGACCGCGGGCAACGACCTCGCATGCATCGCCGACAACTCCGGCGGCCAGCTCTACCTGCCCAACAACGTCGAGGAGCTGGTCGAGGCGCTCAAGAACATCGGCCAGGAGATCGAGGAGCGCGCCCGCGGCTTCGCGGCGCCCGTGGTGCCGTCGGTGCAGGCGTCGACCAAGCAGTACGCCTACATTGCCGCCTTCCTGCCGCTGAACGGGCGCTCGATCTGGCAGGGGCACCTGCGCGCGTTCGCCGTCGATCCGGTGACCGGCCTGCCGCCGCTCACGGTCGACGGCCTGCCGGACACCTCGCAGGCGCTGTGGGACGCCGGCGATCAGCTCGTCCAGATGACCTCCTCACAGCGCAAGATCTACTTCGGGCTCCCGGCCAGCGGAGTCCCCGAGACGCGCGCACAGTTCGTCTACCCGAACGCGGCCGGAACCGACCGCGAGGTGCTGCGCAACCTGATTAACCCCTCGCTCACCGATACTCAGCTCCAGGGCACTATCGACTTCATCCGCGGCGACCGCGATCAGGTCGCGTATGGGGGCCAGAAGCTCGGTGACATCTTCCACTCGGTGCCCCAGATACAAGGGCCGCCCCAGTGCTACCCGTGCTACCTGAGCAACCTCCACGGGTACCGCGACGACACCGCGACCAGCACCCCGGACGACGGCTTCCGGTTCCACAACCGGCATCGGAGGTTCGTCGTGTGGATCGGTGCCGACGACGGCGCTATCCACGGCTTCGACGCCGGCACCTGGGACAACAGCAGACAGGCGTTCGACCCCGGGACCGGCAACGAGCTCGCGGCCTGGGTGCCGAAGGCGGTGATGTCGACTTTCGACGACCTCGCACTGAGACCCTACCAGAAGTGGACCGTGGACGGCACGCCGACGGTCGCCGACGTCTGGATCGACCCCAGTCACAGCGGTACCCCAGTCACAGCCGACCGCGAGTGGCGCTCGGTGTTGATCTCGGGCGAGAGGCGAGGGGGCAGCTCGTACGTGTGCCTCGACATCACCCAGCCCGATGCCTACGACGCCGACGGCGTCCCGCAGACCACCGGCGGCGCACCCTCGTGCGCCAACGGCGGCAGCGGCTGCAGCGGCGTGTGGCCGGCGTTCATGTGGGAGTTCACCGACACCAGCGACGAGGACAACAACGGCGCGCCGGACCTCGGCAACACCTGGTCACGGCCCACGGTCGGCTTCCTCAACGTCGCCATCACTTCCGGAGACACGACCACCATCGAGGAGCGGTCGGTCGCCATCTTCGGCGGCGGCTACGACGCCGACGGGCTGGCCGGCAAGTTCCTGTACATCGTTGACATCGAGACCGGCAAGATCCTGTTCAAGACGCCCACCTACGGCATGGTCCCCGGCGAGATCGCGGCCGTCGACCTCAACCTCGACGGCTTCATCGAGCGCCTGTACTGGGGCGACACGGCGGGCTTCTTGTGGCGGATGGACGTCTCCCACGCCGGCACTCTCGACCCGAACACGGGACGGGTCACCAGTTGGACGGCGCAGCCGTTCTTCTACGCCGGCTACGGCCAGCCGTTCTACATGCGCCCCGCCGTCGCCATCGCCGGCTACGCACAGGACAACCATCCCTACCTCGCCGTCGCCATCGGCTCCGGCGACCGCGAGAACATTTTCAATCTCAACAGCTACCCGAACTCGTTCTTCACCGTCGTCGACCGCGAGAACTACAACTCGGCCGGCACCCTGACCGCAAACAACCTGCAGACGCTCAGCTCGACCGGGACCCCGGTCGCCGCCTCCATGAACTACCTGACCAACCCCGACCTCTACGGCTGGCGCCTCGTTCTGGGGCAGTGGGAGAAGGTGAACACTTCCGCCCTCATCATCAACCAGAACATCACTTTCTCGACCTTCACTCCGAACGAGAACGTCATCATCGTTCCCGATCCGACCAACCCGGGCTCGTACCTCTGCAAGCGGCAGGGGGACGCCAAGACCTACGTCATCAACTTTTTCAACGCTAACCCACCGGCCGGCTCCGAGTCGCGGTTCACGCAGCATGACGAGACCGTGGCCATTGCGACCGATCCGATGACTTACCTGGGGGCCGACGGCCAGATCCATGTCGCCCAGACCCTCGACACGCGCCAGTTCTACCAGATCATGCCGCCGCTCTCCCCGCCTCTCCGCATCACCTCCTGGAAGGAGGAGTAGGCCAGGGGAACGAGGCCTCGCGACAGGTACGCCGGGGGCTGTACAATGGCTGCGTAGCAACTCCGGCGGACCGTGGCGGCCGTGCCGACTCATGAATTGGGCGTCAGGCAGGCTCGGTTCCGCAGACCTCGAGAGGGTGGCACGAGGCGTGAGCAAGATTCTTGTCGTTGAGGACGAGGAGCTGACACGAAGGAACCTGGCGCGCTTTCTGGGCGGACGCGGCTTCAGCGTCACCGCGGTTGAAAGCGGTGAGGAGGCCCTCCAGCTGGTCAGGTCTGCAGCCCCCGACCTGATCGTCCTCGACATCACGCTGCCGGGCAAGGACGGGCTCACCGTCTGCCGCGAGATCCGGGAGCAGGGCCTGACCACGCCGGTGCTATTCCTGACCGCCAAGGATCAGGAGATCGACAAGCTGACCGGCTTCGGTGTCGGCGCGGACGACTACCTGACCAAGCCGGCCTCTCTGCTCGAGCTCGAGGCCCGGATCCGAGTCGCGTTGCGACGAACGTCGGGCGACGAACAGGCCGGTCCGGTGGAAACCTACAAATGGGACGACGTCCGGGTCGATTTCACGACCCACGAGGTCTTCGTGCGCGGGGAACTGGTCGAGCTGAGCGCCAAGGAGCTCGACCTGCTGCGGTTCCTGATTCAGAACCGGGGCAAGGTGGTGAGCCGCCAGCAGCTCCTCAAGCACGTCTGGGGCTACACCGACGACGTCACCTCACGGACCATCGACACTCACGTCCTGAACCTGAGGCGCAAGCTGGCCGACGTCGAGGGGGAGTGCACCGTCATCCAGACGGTCCGAGGTGCGGGCTACCGCTTCACTGGTTGATGCACCCGAGGTGAGTTTCCCCGGATTCGTGACATTCCTCCTGTTCGGGAGCAAGCCACGAGAGACGGACGAAACGCGAAGAGTACCGCACGACCCTCCCGTCCCCGAAAACCACGAACGGCCAGCGACGCGATGATCCGGACCGCGCGGCGCTCTGGAGCAGGCGGTCAAGCAGCTGGTCGGTTTGGGCGGGATCGCCGGATCCAGCCTTTCCGGGCTCGGCCAGCCCGGACGCGACCGCTGCCTCGGCCAGCCTGCCCGACCGAAGTGCCGCCGTCGTCGCGCGATAGCTGTTGATCGGGATCACCTTGCGGGCCGCAGAGAGCAGTGGCATCTCACGAATGGTACGTCGCGAGGCGGAGCGGTACTCCCGGCGGGCCATGACCACCAGGCAGGCGCCGCCGGCAAAGCACAGGATCAGGCCGACGAGCGACACGACTGCCTGCCCCTCGAGGTAGGCCTGCACCTTCTGGGCGGTCGTCATGTGGATCGTGTCGAGCGTCGAGCTTTCGGCCAACGCCGAGTCGGGCGAGCTCGCAGCGACCGGGCAAACGAGAGCGAGAGCCAGAAGCAGCAGGATAGGGATGCCGGCACGTCTCACCGCAGGTTCGCGCTGCGGGCTGCCGAGTTGCTGTCCCTGCCGGGCCGGCGCTGTGGGCTGCTCTGTGCTCATCCGAGTCTCCTCTCAACTTTCAAGGTACTTTGACACCGGATGAATTTCAAGACCTATCTATATGTATTTACAGCAGCTTGACACAGATGAACAAACCTTGACACTGGCTCCGCTGACGCAGGTCCGGCGCACGTTCGGACGCCACCAGGTGTCGAAACCCGTGCCAGGTCTCGGCGCGGTTTCAGACCGTTGACGGCAGGTCCACTTCGGCTAGCGCGGTTCGCCGGCGACGCGGCCCAGCAGGCTTTCAGCCGCGGAGTAGAGGTCCTCGTCGCCGGCCGCGATGCGGTCCACGGCCTCCCGCACCAGCTCGGCATGGTTGCGCGTCAGGGTCCGCCACGCGAGGTCCTCGACGGCGCTCCGCAACCGTCGCTCGGCGCGTTCCCGTCGCGCGCCCTCGCGGCGCCCGTCCCCGGCCAGGTAGGACCGGTGCTCGACGACCAGATCGGCCAGCCGGCCGATCCCCCGGCCCTCGAGCGCCGCCACCTGGACCACCGGGGGCGACCACCCACCCGCTGGCTGCAGCTCGAGCATCCCGCGCACGTGCGCCTCGACCTCGTCGGCGCCCGGCAGGTCCGCCTTGGTGACGGCAAAGATGTGGCCGATCTCCATGATGCCGGCCTTGGCGGCCTGCACCTCGTCGCCGAGGCCGGGCGGCAGCGTCAGCACCACCGTGTCGGCCAGGTGCATGACGTCGACCTCGTCCTGGCCGACGCCGACCGTCTCCACCATGACCCGGCCGAAACCCGCAGCCGCAAACAGGTCGACCGCGTCCGCCGACGCTGCCGTCAGCCCCCCGAGCGCGCCGCGGGTCGCCATCGAGCGCACGAAGCAGCCCGGCGCCGAGGCCAGGCGGCTCATGCGCAGGCGGTCGCCGAGGATCGCGCCGCCCGAGAACGGGCTCGAAGGGTCGACCGCCAGCACCGCCAGCGGGCCCTCGCGGCGCGCCAGCTCGAGCCCCAGCTCGTCGGCCAGCGAGCTCTTGCCGGCTCCCGGTGGTCCTGTGAGGCCGACAACGTGAGGCGGGGCGCCGCCGGGCCGGACCGCCTTCAGCAGGTCGCGGGCCTCGGCGCCGCCGCGCTCGACGATGCTCAGTGCCCGCGCCAGGGCGCGCGGCGCAGCCGCCCGCACGCCCTCGACGAGCTCGGCCTGGGTCACCCCCCGGCTCCGCGCAGAACCTCGCGGGCGATCACCAGGCGCTGCATCTCGCTCGTGCCCTCACCGATCGTGCACAGCTTGGAGTCACGCCACGCGCGCTCCACCGGGTAGTCCTTGGTGTAGCCGTAGCCGCCGAGAATCTGGATCGCCTCCTCGGCCACCTTGACCGCGACCTCCGAGGCGTACAGCTTGGCCATCGACGACTCGAGGGTCGTCTCCTTCCCCTGCTCCTTCAGAACCGCCGCGCGCAGGGTGAGCAACCGGGCCGCATCGACCTCCGTCGCCATGTCGGCGAGCTTGGCACGGATCATCTGATAGCTCGACAGCGGCTTCCCGAACTGCTCCCGCACCGGCGCGTAGGCGAGCGCGGCGTCGAGAGCGCCGCGGGCGATTCCGAGCGACAGCGCCGCGATCGAGATTCGCCCCCCGTCGAGCACCTTCATCGCCTGGATGAACCCCTCCCCTTCCTCCCCGAGGAGGGCGTCTCCCCCCACCCGACAGTCCTCGAAGACCAGGGTCGAGGTGTCGGACGCGCGCATCCCGAGCTTGTTCTCCTTCTTCCCGGCCTCCACGCCCGGCCGATCGAAGGGCACGACGAAGGCGCTGATCCCATGGTGCTTCTCGGCCTGCGGGTCGGTGCGTGCCATCACCACCGCGACGTCGCCCACACTCGCGTGGGTGATGAAGCTCTTGGCGCCGTTGAGCACCCACTCCTCGCCGTCGCGGCGGGCGGTGGTCCGCGTGCCACCGGCATCCGAGCCCGCCTCCGGCTCGGTCAAACCCCAGGCGCCGATCCAGCGGCCCCCGGCCAGCGGCGGTA
>JAJDNH010000168.1 GCA_022340775.1 Acidobacteriota bacterium | reverse complement strand
AGCTGGCGCCGGTGCTCGTCGGACTGATGGTGACGGGCCGGGTCGGATCCGCGATGGCGGCCGAGCTGGGCACCATGCGGGTCACCGAGCAGATCGATGCACTCTACGCCATGGCCACCCAGCCGGTTCAGTATCTGGTGGTGCCGCGCGTTGGTGCCTCCTTCCTGATGCTGCCGCTGCTCACGCTCGTAGGGGATGCCATCGGCGTCGTCGGTGGCTGGATGGTGGCGGTCGGGATCTTCCACGCCAACAGCGTGGTGTACTGGCACCGGACCTTCCAGTACCTCGAGGTCAACGACGTGACCTCGGGACTGATCAAGGCTGCGTTCTTCGGCCTCGTTCTCGCGGGGACCGGCTGTGCCAAGGGGTTCTACACCTCCGGCGGCGCCGAAGGCGTGGGGCGCGCCACGACCTCGGCCGTGGTCATGGGCTCGGTGGCGATCCTGCTCTCGGATTTCTTCCTGACGAAGATTCTGTTCTAGGTGTCAGATGGCGATGCAACGACCCTCCGCGGAACCGGCGATCAGCGTGATCGACCTCCACAAGTCGTTCGATGGCAAGGAGGTGCTGCGGGGCCTCGATCTGGACATCGACCGCGGCGAGTCGCTCGCCGTGGTCGGAGGGTCGGGTGCCGGGAAGACCGTCTTCCTCAAGCACCTGATCGGGCTGCTGCCGCCCGACGAGGGGAACGTCGTCGTCGACGGCGTCGACATCACCTTGGCCTCACCCGGCGTTGCCCTCGAGCTGCGCAAGCGGTTCGGGATGAGCTTCCAGGAGGGGGCGCTGTTCGACTCGATGACGGTCTTCGACAACATCGCCTTCCCGATTCGCCGGCATACGGACCGCAACCGCGAGGAGGTGGCGGAGCGGGTTGGTGAGTGCCTGCGGCTGGTTCGCCTCAACGGCGTGGAAACAAAGTTCCCTGCGGAGTTGTCGGGGGGAATGCGACGACGGGTCGGCTTTGCGCGGGCGATCGCACTGGAGCCCGAGATCCTTCTCTTCGACGAGCCGACCACCGGTCTCGACCCTATCAATACCGCCGCTATCGCCAACGTGATCAACCACATGCGCAGTGAGCTCGAGGTGACGGCGGTAACCATCACCCATGACATGAGCCTCGCATTTCGAATTGCCGACCGGATCGCGATGATCCGGAGGGGGACTATCATTGCGCTCGAGACCCCGGAACGGTTCCGGGTACACCCCGACCCGTATGTTCAGGCGTTCCTCAAGGGCGAGGTGCCGGCGGACGAGGAGGAAGCACTATGACGCCAGCGGCCAAGATCGGGCTGTTCATGCTCGTGGGCCTGATCATCCTCGGCGTGTTCATCGTCAAGATCCAGGACATCCCGATCGGCGAACGGGGCGAACGGATCGTTGTCAAGGCCCGCTTCCCCTCGGTGGCCGGGATCGACCGCAAGGCCGACGTGCGCATCGCCGGCGTGCGAGTAGGAAAGGTGACGGACATCCGCCTTGTGGGAGGCGAGGCGGTGCTGACGCTCTCGCTCGATCCTGACGTCCAGCTTCACCAGGGGGCGTCGGTGCGGGTGTCGAGCCTCGGGATGCTGGGCGACAAGTTCGTTCAGGTGCTTCCCGGTCCCCCCGGGGCGCCGCCGCTGGCGCCAGGCACCGAGCTGCACGGAACCGCTCCCCCGACCTTCGACGAGGTTCTGAAGGCCGCAACCGACATCGGCGCCGACGTCAAGCAGGTGACGCTGGCCCTGCGGGAGTCTATCGGCGGGCAGCAGGGTGCGGACAAGCTGAACGAGATCATCGGCAACATCCAGGAGCTCACAGCGTCCTTGAAGGTCCTCATCCGCAACAATCAGGGCAACATCGACGCCACCACCGCGAACTTCCGCGACTTCTCGGCCGAGATGAAGGAGCAGCTGCCGTTGATCGCGGAGAAGCTGAACCGCCTCGCGGATTCTCTGCAGGGGGTCGTCGGTGATAACCGCGAGGATCTTCACGCCTCGCTGGCCAACATCCGTGACATCTCGGAGCGGCTCAAGACTTCGGCCGACAACATCAATGCCATCTCGACCAAGATTGCCAGCGGGCAGGGCTCGATCGGCAAGCTCGTCAACGACGACACCACGGTCGACAACTTCAACAAGACGTTGAACTCGATCGAAAGCGGTGTCGAGACCCTCAAGGACACGGTCGGCCGGTACGAGCGCTACCGCCTCGACATGTTGGTTGCCGCGGAGTCGCTGCCGAGCGTCAACGAGTCCCGCTCGACCATCGGCTTCGACCTCTGGACCAACGACAAGAGGTTCTTCCGCCTTCAGTACGTGGACTCTCCGTTCGGTCGTACCAAGACGTCCAACGAGACGGTGACCACGACCTACGGCGACGGTCACACCGAGACCTACACCCGCGAAAGCACGAAGACCGACTTCCGAAACACCTTCAACGCCCAGATCGGCTACCGGCTGTTGCCGGAGACGTTCATCCGAGCCGGCCTGTTCGAGTCCGAGGGCGGGGCGGCGATCGACCAGCAGGTCGAGGTCGCGGGCCACCCGGTCGTTCTCAGCCTCGCGGCGTTTGACTTTAACCGGAATGAGGCGGGCTCCCCGCATCTCCGCCTCGAAGGGCGCGTCTTTCTCAACCAGAACATGTTCCTGTCGGCGGGCTGGGACGATCCAACCTACTCCAAGCACTCGAGCTTCCTCGTCGGCGCCGGCCTGACGTGGACCGACGAGGACATGAAGTACCTGCTCGGTTTGGCCGGCAAGGGATTCTGATGAACCTCCGTCGGGCGATCGGTGTGGCAGGCTCTGGTGCCTGCTGAGCTCTACTTCTGCTCAGAGTGCGGCTACGAGTCGCACAAGTGGCTGGGGCGCTGCTCGGCATGCGGTGCATGGAACAGTTTCGTGGCCCAGCCGCCGCCGGCGCGGGGAGGCTCGGCCGTAGTTCCTCGCGGTGCCGAGCCAGTACCCATTACCGAGGCGGCGGCCTCGCTGGTGGAGCGGGTGCTGACGGGCATCGAGGGCACCGACCGGGTCCTCGGCGGCGGCCTGGTACCGGGGTCGCTCGTGCTCCTCGCCGGGGAGCCTGGGGTCGGCAAGTCGACGCTGCTGCTGCAGGTGGCGGCGGCGCTCGCTGGTCCCGAGACGCCGGCCGTCTATGTCAGCGGCGAGGAATCCGCCCAGCAGGTGGCACTTCGGGCGCGCCGGCTCGGGGTGGCGGCGCCGGATCTTCTTCTGCTGCCCGAGACCTCGGCCGAGGCCGTTCTCGGTCATCTCGAGGGCCTGACGCCGTCGCTCGTAGTGGTCGACTCCGTACAGACCATGGTTGCGGAGGGCGTCGAGGCCGTTGCCGGCTCGCCGACCCAGGTCAGACAGGTTGCGGCCCGTTTCCAGCAGCTGGCCAAGACGCGCGGGGTGCCGGTGATTCTCGTCGGGCACGTGACCAAGGAGGGGATGATCGCCGGGCCCAAGCTTCTCGAGCACCTGGTCGACGTGGTGCTGTCCTTCGAGGGTGAGCCGGGCCATGACGTGCGCCTGTTGCGCGCCGGCAAGAACCGCTTCGGCACGGTCGCTGAGCTGGCACTGTTCGCGATGACGGACAACGGTCTCGAGCAGGTTCGCAATCCTTCGGCGTGGCTGCTGGAGGACCGGCAGGTCGGGGCTCCCGGGTCGGTGGTGGCGGTTGCCGTTGAAGGAACGGCGCCGCTGCTGGTCGAGGTGCAGGCGCTGGTTTCCTCATCCGCCCTGGGTACTCCGAGGCGGGTGGCCGACGGTTTCGACAACGCTCGTCTCGCACTCCTGCTGGCGGTGCTCGAGCGCCGCACTGGGGCCCGCTTCAACGACAGCGATGTCTACGTCAACATCGTGGGTGGGCTGACCCTGCGCGAGCCCGCCCTCGACCTGGCGGTGGCGGCGGCGCTGCTGTCGAGCGCGGCCGACCGTCCGCTGGCTGGCGATGTTGCTGTGTTCGGTGAGATTGGTTTGCTCGGCGAGGTGAGGGCGGTGAGCCGAACGGCGGAACGGGCGCGCGAGGCGGCGGCGCTCGGCTTTGCGCGCGTTGCCACTGCCGCCCGCAACGGCGCCACGCCGCTGGCGCTGCCGGTCCACCCGCTGGAGCGGGTCGACGACCTGGCCACCTTGCTGGAATCCAAGCGCACCTGAGCTGTGGTCACCGGCCAGAATAGACTGCGAGAGAGGATGATCCCCGTCACGGCAGATCCGCGGCCTGCGGCCGCACCCCTCGGGACCGTCAGTCCGTCCTCGAGGCAAGCCTCGGTCCGTCCTGCCGGCCTCGAGGGGCCGCTCCGCTCGGATCTGCCTTTCGGATCATTCGAGAGGTGAATGAGCCCCCACCTTATTGATAGGTGAGGGATCGCGCAGGAGCGCCCTCTCGCACCACGCCGCTGCGCTCGCTTCGTCGGCACGACCACGAGGTCAGTGCACTCCTCGCTCGCTGGTGGCGAGGCGCGAGGAGAACGCCCTGCGCGATCCCGCCTGGACTGGTGTTGCGTGAACGCAGGTCCCGTGCGGGCGTTGCCCGCAGCCCGCGCTGCGGGCCGGCGGGTCGGGAACGGAGCGGCGCGTCGGCTCACGGCTGCACCCGTCGCGGACGGCCTGGCAGACCGTGCTCGGAGGCTTACCCTCATACGATCTCGGGCCAAGCCTCTTGCGCCCGGTCCCCCCGCCGCCCGCGATGGGATAGCCGCTCGCCTCCTTCCGCTCCGTCCCCGTCCCGCCGCGGAACCGTCCCTGGAGACGGCGTCCTGGTGAGGCAGATCCGCGGCCTCCAGCCGCGCCCCTCGGGGACGATCAGCCCGGTCTCGAGGAGGACCTCCATCCGGTCTTCTCGTCCCGAGGGCTCGCTCCGCTCGGATCTGCCTCTTGCTCGTCCACCGATGCGGGAAGACGGGAAGGCCGGAAGACGGGAAATGTCCCCCGCCCACCTAGAGAACCCCTCTATAGCGCGCTCCGGAGCATCTGACGTTCAAACGGACGTGCGGTCCTTGATGTTTCTCTGAAGGGCGTTCACGAGGGGTTGGCGCTGGCGAGAAACGTCAAGGGGGGCAATCTCGGCCTTTGGCGATGGGAGTATTGGCCCCACGATTGGGTGAGGCGGCCCGAGTGGCTTCCGGCGGTCGCGACGAGGTCATTCATCCCTGCTCGCTGCCTCGCGACCGCCGGAAACGCGAGGCGGGCGGTCGCTTTGGGCCGCGCGGCCGCCGGGGCTGCGAAGCCCACCCGATGGCGCCCGCTCCGAGGCAGGTGACGACGGGCGTCTGCAGAGCAGACGTCCGGGCGCCGGAGTAGCGGAGGAAAGGGCGCTCCCACCTCCCTTGGCGTTGGGAGCAGATGCCACAGTATCGATGGAGGCGGCCCGGAGCTATGCCGGAGAACGATGAGGCGCAGCGAGGAAGCAGCCCAGGTAGCCGTCGCGCAGGCGCAGGGAGTGGAGCGGAAGGGACGATGCCTGAGATGTCTTCAGCAGCCCCTCATAGAGCCGTGTGAGCTCTCCCCGGTTCCGGAAAAGCCAGGTCTCGAGCGGTTCTCCACGTCCCATGTCAGGCGGCGTCAGGCTCGCCTCGACGGCGCTCAGCAGGACGTCGTCGCTGTCTCGATAGCGTCCGAACACCCACCGACGGCATCCCTCCCCGTCCAGGTAGGTGACCACGACCAGATCTTCGGGCACCTGCTGGCGGGCCTGGCGAGGCGATCCGTCCTCGCCGGCCGCCAGGCGCCGGACGAACGCCAGGAGATCAGCGGGCATCGGTACCGGCTGGCTGTCCGTTGGTGGTGCCTGCCAGGGCATGGCTTCGATGAGCTCGAGCGGCGAAAGCCCTTTGAGGCGCGCCACACCGAGGCGGCGCAGACCGACATGCTCGGGCGGCAGGTCGCTCTCGCGGAGCGTCAGCCCGAGCCACTGCTCGCCCGCGTCGGCCGCGGTGAAGCTCTCGCTTTCATCCAGCTCCCGCTTGAGCTCTGTGAGAAACGGCGTCGTCAGGACGATGCCCTCGTTGATGAGCTCGCCGTGGGCATCGAGGCTGGCCTCGTGGGGGCGTTGGGTGGAGTTGTGCTCCCCACCCCTGGCGCGCAACAACGGGGCCAAGAAGTGATCGACCGCAGTCGGGCTGTAGCCTGAGTGGATCAGGAACTCGGCGATCTCCTCGACTTCGCGGGCACTCTTGCCGGTGGTGAGGCGAGCCAGCTCCACGACCCCGTGTCCGAAGAACTCGTAGCGCACCTGTCCCGGGCCTACGTGCTCCATGGCCAGAAGGTGGTAGGTGCCGAAGTTCATGGCCATGCGGATGCCACGGTCGAAGGGGAATCCGTCCTCGCGGAGCTGGTCATACAGCCGCTGGATCTCGCATGCGGCTGCGAGCACACGGAGGGCACGTCGGGCCGAGTAGAACGCCCCGTCTCCCAGGTACTTCTCGAAGATGAGACGGCGGTGGATGCGGATCTCCTCCAGACGGTGCTGGAAGATGTACATGAACCGCAGGGCCCGCTCCTCGGCACGCCGCCCCTCCTTGCGGACCGCCTCGAGAGTTTCGGTGAAACGGGTCAGATCGTAGACCAGCCCGAACCGCCTGATCGTCGAGTCAACGACCCCGGGACGGGCAAAGTCGAACGGGCGGGTGGAGCTCGCGATGCTGATTGTCGGCTGCTGGGAGGTGATCTCGAGGTGAGGGCCGTGCGAGGACACCTCGACGACGCCGCGCCGCAGGGCCGTCACCAGCTCGAGGCGCTTGAGGCGCACCCCGAGGTCCGACAGGAGCGCCGCCGTCTTTTCTGGAACCGCAAGGGTGCCGAGCAACTCCATCGCTCGTAGCGCGGCCCACAGACGGGGCTCGAAAACCGCCGACGGGCGAGAGAGGTCGAGCTGGCCGTGGGTCGCAGCGTGCAGCGCTCCGGACAGCTCCCGATGGCGTGACAGGAGCTCGGCCAGGCGGTCAATGGCGGATTTCCCGTTCCCCAGCTCGGCAGCGCCGTCGACGCGGTACTGCAGGGAAATGTAGTCGGCGAGCGCCGGGGTCTCGACCGGCGGCCCGACAAAGGCAAGAGGCAGCAGATCGAGGCAAATCTCGGCCAGGAGCGGCGATCGGTGGGGTGGCCGGGTGGTTCGTGCCATCGCCCGGATGTGGTCCGAAGCATCGTTGGCCGAGCGCTGGAGGAGGTCGGCCACCACCGTGGCTACCTGGAACCGCCTGGCGAAGCTGCGCATGCTCGGGTCGGTACCCATCGTGGCCGCCCTCTCGTGAGCAGAGTGGACGAGGCGGGCGATCTCGCGGCTGAGGTAGAGGATGAGGATCTCGTACAGCCCGCGGCCGGAGTCGCTGAGGATCGCGTTGCCCATGACGGCTCGCAGCTCGGCAACCAGGCGCTTGCGTCCCTCCATGACGGCGCCCTTGTCGACAACCTCACCCTGGTCCGTCCGTGCCCGGTACGAGAGCTCACGTGGGATCTGGTCCCTGAGATCGCTGCAGATGCGTTGCAGGAGCTCCGAGAGGCGTATCGGATAGCCGTGGAGCACGATTCGGGATTCGTCCGGAGAGTAGATGGGGTACGGCCCAGGGATCACGCGGGCAAGGTCCGGGAAGAGCTCCCGCCAGCCGCCGGAGACTTCGGACGACGACAGGTGCAACGGCCGGCGGAGACCGCCGAGCAGAAATGCGTCGAGCGCGGTGGCGTGCGGACCGGGGTTGCCCACGGCACCATTGTAGAGCCTACCGGCGGCCTCCGTGTGCCGGGTCCGAATGGGTATCAGCCGCCGACCGTGGCTGCGGCGGAGGCTTCACGGCGGTCGAGCATGCGGTACGAGATCGCCTCGGCGATGTGTGGCCCGCGAACCTGCTCATCGCCGTCCAGGTCGGCGATTGTGCGGGCGACCCGGAGGATCCTGTGATACGCACGCGCGGACAGGCCGAGCGCGGCGGCGGCCCGCTCGAGCAGGCGGCGGCCGGCGTCGTCGGGACGTGCCCAGCGGCCGAGAAGCCGTGGTCCCAGCTGGGCGTTGCAGGCGATTCCAACCGCGCACATCCGCTGTTGTTGGGACGTCCGCGCAGCCGCGACCCGGCGTGCAACAACTTCGGAAGGCTCGCCGCGCCGGTCACTGGAGAGGTCCTGCCACGGCACGGCTGGAACCTGGACCTGCAGATCCAGACGGTCGAGGAGCGGGCCGGAGAGCCTCGCCCGGTAGCGTACGACGGCGGTTGGGGTGCAGGTGCAGCTCTTGTGCGCGCTGCCAAGGTGACCGCACGGGCACGGGTTGGCCGCTGCGACCAGCTGGAACCGTGAGGGGAAGGTGACGGCACTTCGGGCACGAGCGATGGTCACTCGTCCATCCTCGACCGGCTGGCGTAGGGACTCGAGAACGTCGCGCCGGAACTCGGTCAGCTCGTCGAGGAAGAGAACGCCGTTGTGGCTGAGGGAAACCTCGCCAGGCTGCGGATTGGCGCCGCCCCCGATGAGCGCAGCAGCGGAGATGGTGTGGTGAGGGGCGCGAAAGGGCCGCCGCTCGAGCAGCCCCCTCGGCCGCGGGGCGCGTGTTGAAACCGAGTAGATACAGGTTGTTTCCAGGGCCTCGGCAGCGGTGAGGGGCGGCAGGATCCCGGGCAGGCGGCGCGCGAGCATCGACTTGCCGCTGCCGGGCGGGCCAACGAGGAGGATGTGGTGGCCGCCGGCGGCCGCCACCTCGAGCGCACGCTTCGCGTGCTCCTGGCCGATCACCTCGAGCAGGTCGGCAGTGATCTCGTTGCGTGACGCCGGGCTCGGCCGAGGCGGTTGCAGCACGGGAAGCTCGCGCTCACCGCGGAGGTGCGACACGACCGCGCCGAGCGAGTCAGCGGCGCGGACGCGAATCCCGGCGACAACCGCCGCCTCGTCCGCGTTGAGGTGTGGAACGACGACGTCCTCGACACCGTGATCGCGCGCTGCCAGAACCATGGGCAGCACGCCTCGGACGGGCAGGAGGCCTCCTTCCAGTGACAGCTCACCGAGGAGGAGAACGTGAAGTGGGATTGTCGGCAGCTCGCCGGCGGTCGCGAGAAGACCGGCCGCCATCGGCAGGTCGAGAGAGGCCCCCTCCTTCTTCTCGTCGGCGGGCGACAGGTTGATGACGATATTGGCAGGCTCGGCACGGTGACCGAGGTGGCGGATGGCGGCAAAGACCCGTTCGCGGGCTTCGCGCACCGCGGTGTCCGGCAGGCCGACGACCGTCACCGAGGGCAGGGTGGCGCGGATGCGGTCGACCTCGACGGTCACGAACAGCGCGCCGACGCCGCTAGGCGTTGCACCGAGTACTCTGGCAAGCATGTTCTGCTCCTTTCCAGGAGCAGCGTGGCGGGATACCAGTATCCTACGGCGCATCGACCTTTGGGTCAAGGACGGTACGAAACCAACCACGGATTCCACAAGAGAGAAACCACGGATTTCACGGATGACACGGATGAGAAGAAGAAGGCAGACCGACTGTCTGCGGCCTCCGGGGCCACCAGCCTCATGCCGGTCGGCTCGGAGCATCCCGTCCCAGACAGGAGCCTCCGCCGCCCTCGTAGAAAATCAGTGCAATCCGTGTAATCCGTGGTTCTTCTTCAGTTCATTCTGTGGCTGTTGTCCGGTGTTATCCGTGGTCTTCCTTTCTCCGTGGTTTCTCTGGTGCGGGGGAGGGGGCCGAATGATACAATCTGCACGATCGTGAATCCGGGGGCGTACCGGGTTCGACGGGGAACAAGTCCGGCCGTCGGCAGCGTGCCGAGGTCCACCGCCTCGTAAAACAGGTGGTACCACATAGCTGCCAACGCAGACTACGCACTGGCTGCGTAAGTAGCCACGCCGGGTCCGAGGCTCTGCCCGCCAGTCTGGACCCGGCGCCGTTCGGCGGGCTGCGTCGCCGTGGCGCCCGGAAGCGGCGGCTAAGATAAACGGGCTGGTCCTGAGGGAGGGGAGCTCGCCGTCCACCCGAGGGACGAGAACAGTGCGGCGAGCTGCGCACGGAGACACCGTAGGCCGGAGTTTCTCGGACGTGGGTTCGACTCCCACCGCCTCCACCAGTTTTTTATGCGACGACGTTACTGCTTCCGAGCTCTGATGATTGCCGCCCTGCTCGCGCCGCTCCCGGCGGCCGCGCAAGGAGGAGCGGTGACGTTCGAGTTCCAGGGCCGCGCGGTCTCGGTTCCTCGTGTCGGAACGAAGCTCGAGGTGGTTCCGATCCTCGGACTGCTCGGCGCCGAAGCTGCCTACTCGCCTGCCGCCGGTACCTACGGCGTTCAGTTCAAAGACCACACGATCCAGTTCGCCCCGGGCCAGCGAAGCGTGCTCGTGGACGACCAGCTGGAGGAGGTCGCCGACGCTCCCGAGGCCTCGCCGGGTGGCGTGGCGGTATCGGTGGCGTTCCTGGAAAGGGTGGTGCTCAGCCCACTCGGGTTCCACCTCGAGAACACCCCCGACGGCTACCGGATCGTCGAGGGCGCCCGCTTCCCGGACGTGGTGGGGGTGAGGGTGGCGGCCGCGGATTTCGGCACCACCACGACCCTTGTCGTGACCCTTGCCCGGGCGGCCAAGGCCGAAGTCCGCGATGACACGCCGGGTCTGGCCGTAATCCACTTCGCCGGTGCCACGCCACAGATCGACACCAGCTTTCCCTTGCGATCACGGCGCGTACGTTCGGTGACTGCCGACAAGCAGGACCTGACGATAACGCTGACGGAGGGGGTCGCGGTCCTGTCGTGGCACGCACTCGAGGGGCCGCCACGGGTCATCCTGGAGGTCGGCAGGCGACCGCCGACACCGACGCCAGCGCCGCTGCTCTCCCAACGACGGCGGGCCATGCCGCTGGTTGTCATCGATCCCGGTCACGGCGGCGATGACACCGGTGCGGAGTCGGCGGTGGGGATGATGGAGAAGGACCTCACGCTGTCGGTCGCCGAGCAGCTGGCGAAGGACCTCCTGGCGCGTGGCTATGCCGTACGGCTGACTCGTGACGGTGACCAGACCCGCGCCCTGACGGACCGCACCGCGCTCGCCAACCGTCTCGACGCGACGGTGTTCGTGTCGCTGCACGCCAACGCATCGCGGGCAACCTCGGCGAGGGGCGCCGAGACCTACTACATGAGCCTGGACAAGGCGAGCGACGAGGATGCGGCGGCGGCGGCGCGCCTGGAGAACGCCGCCAAGGGTACTTCGGGCAACGGCAACTCGAAGCTCGATCTCATCCTCTGGGACATGGCGCAGGCCGAGGTTCTCAACGAGAGCGCTCGCCTGGCGCTCGACGTTCAGCGGGAGCTGAATACGCTCCTCAACCTTCCGGATCGGGGCGTCAAGCAAGCCCCGTTCGTGGTGCTGAAGGGTGCGACGATGCCTGCGGTGCTGGTGGAGGTCGGGTTCCTCTCCAACGCGGCCGAGGCCAAGCAGCTGGCCGATGCTGGCTACCAGCAGCGGCTGGCGGCAGCGATTGCCGCCGGCATCGAGGAATACCTGCGGTCGGCCCCATGAACCGCCGGGCCGCCCTCATTGCGGTGGCGTTGGCCTCGCTCTTGATCGTCCTTTATCTGGTTCTTCGTTCCGGTGGCGGTGGTGGCGGCGAGGTGTCGGCTCCGGGCGTGCTGCCGACGCCGACCCCGGCACCGGAGCAGAAGGTGATGCTGCTATTCCTGGGCCGTGACGGGCTGCTCCACCCCGAGCTGCGGATGGTCTCGCTGCCGGCCGAGACGGAGCAGCGGGTGCGGGCGGTGGTGAGTGAGATTCTCGCCGGGCCCTCCGGGCGCCTGCTTCCCGTGGTGCCGTATCAGGCCCAGCTGCTGGATGTCTTCATCGATGGCGACGGGCACGCCTTTGTCGACCTGAGTCCTCCGGACCACCGCCTCGAGGGCAGCAACATCGAGCTGGTACTGACCTACGGGATCGTCGACTCCGTTCTCCTCAACTGCCCCGATCTTGTCGGCGTTCAGATCCTGTTCGGTGGTCACGAGGTGCCGACCCTGACCGGTCACCTGGACCTCTCGGCTCCCTTGCGGCTGAACAAGGGGCTGATTGCGACCTCATGAAGGACGGGATCG
>JAJDNH010000134.1 GCA_022340775.1 Acidobacteriota bacterium | reverse complement strand
GAGGTATGGTTGAGCGCGGTCTGGGAACAGCTCGGCCGCGTCCTCCGTGTGGCCGCCGCAGGTCGAGGTGTACATGGCGTCGATCGGCTTGCCTTCATAGGTGGCGATGATTCCCGCGGTCTGGTCGACCGCCCGGTTCGTCAGCCGGTGCTCGACCGCGACCCCCCGGTACACCTGGCATGAAGGGGTGTCGCAAAGGTCGTAGCCCTCGTCCTCGTGATCGCCGAGGTGGGCCACGGTGTAGGTTCTGGCGGCCACCGCCTGGGCTTTCAGCGCCTCGAGCTCTGGAAACGCGAACGGGCCCATCTCCGCTGGAACGACGCCCTTGAGGTAGGCCTCCAGGTTGAGCTGGTTGATCACCAGCACGTCGCCACCGGAAGCCCTGAGCTCGAACCGCCCGTGGTAGCGGCCCCCAGCGACGGCAGTCGGCCACTTTCCGTTCGGCTCGAGCCCGATGCGGGCCGCCTCGATCTGTTTCCCCTGCGCGTCGGTGAGCCGCACGTACGCCTCGCCGGCCACGGTGAACGCCTTCTCAAAGCCGAGTGCAGCCAGCCGAGCCGAGGCGTCGGCCGGCGCACCCGCCGGCCACTCGATCCGGACTCGGATTAGCCCGTCATCCGTGACCTCGCTGGAGATCCGGGCGCTGTCGCCGAGCGCCGCGGCCAACCGTCCCACCTCCCCCGCGGCGGTCGTTGTATCGCGCCACGCACCGACCTGCCACAGAGTGGTCGTGCCGGCTGCTGCCTTCAGCGGCCCCCACAGCCAGGCCGACTCACTATTCCAGGTTGCGCGGTAGGGTCGCCCCGGTTGGGGAAAGACGACCTCGCCGCCGTCGCGGGTGAGCAGCACGCGCACCAGCGGCGGCGACACCTCCGACGGCGGCGCCGGCAGCGGTGTCGGCGGTGGCGGAGGCGTGGGCATCGGAGTCGGCGTGGGGGTGATCGCGGGAGTAGCGACCGGTGTTGGCGAGGGAGCAGGCGACGCCGCCACAGGAAGGCGGTGTGCGGCAGTCGCGCACCCGACCAGTAGGGCCGCGGGAAGAACCCAGGTCAGCCGCCTCACCGGCCGTCGCGCTCCCTCTCGTGAGCCAACCGCTGTCTGCGGTAGTCGCGGGTCAGCTTCGAGAACTCCACCCGGCGACACATCTCGAACAGCCGCGACCGGATGCGCGCGGAGACCCGGTCGCCGAGGGACTCCTCACTTTCTTTCGGTATGTCGGTGAAGTTGGTTGTGAAGATAGTGAACCGCTTCTCAAGGTAGCGCGTGTTGACCAGGTAGTAGAGCAGGTCCATCACCCACTGTGTCGCCTTGCCGGCTCCGAGCTCGTCGAGCACGAGCAGCTCGGTGGATATCAGCGGTGCGAGGATGTCGCGGCTCGACCCCGAGCCGCCGAACGTCATCTGGATCTCGAGCACCAGGGAGGTGAAGTCGGCGAAGCGTCCCCGCACACCCTTGTCGAGGATCAGCGAGGTCAGCGCCGCGACCGCGAGGTGGGTTTTCCCGCTACCCACCGGCCCCATCAGAAGGAGGCCACGCTCGACTTCTGGATACAAGTCGACGAACTCCTGCACTAGGGTGCGCGAGCGCTCCAGCGTCCCGTTGGCCTCGTCCCAGATCTCGAACCCGGCCAGCGTGCAGTGGCGGTAGCGGGCCGGAATGCGCGCTTCGGCGAGCAGCCGCCGGCGCCGCTCCGCCTCCGCGCACTCGCAGCGCTTGACGAGCTCCGTACCGTCCTCGACCACCAGCACCCAACCGGTGCCGCTGCACTTGGAGCAGACGTCCTCGGTGCTCGTGTCTTCGGCCATGAATGGAGTATACCCGCGCTACGCGGACACGCTGTGGAACGCCGATCACGGGCTGGCTGCTATCATGATTTCACCTGCCGGAGTGGCGGAATGGAAGACGCAGGGGACTTAAAATCCCCTGGCCGTACGGCCGTGCGGGTTCGACTCCCGCCTCCGGCACCACCCTTGAGGCCCGGCTGGAGAAGCCCGTTCGGCTGCAATCCGCGATACGGGGCCATCTGCACGTTTTTCGCTTGTCGCCCGCCTCCGACGTGCCTGCAGGTACGACTGCGGCGTGCTCCGGCGCGAGAAAACGCACATCTGACGCCCGTCTCGCGAATCTCGCTGCGAACGGTCTCTCCACCCGGACCTCCTGAGAACCTCAACGACGAGATTCCGTGGCGACCGCCGGAATCCACTCGGGCCGCCTCCTCCAATCCTGGGGCCGATACTCCCGGCGCCAAGGGCCGAGGGAGCCCGGCGTCGGCATTCCCCTCCCCTCGAGCTCCGCCGCTCGTCGCACTCCAGGGGAGATGCCGCGCCCGGCACGCCCGTTTGAACGTCACATTCTCTGAAGCGCGCTACAAGTGGGGTCTTCGGGTGGACGGGGGGCCCTTTTTCTGACTTCTAACTTCTATCCTCTTCCCGGGTGGGTGGGGGTCCCCTTACTCCTTACCCTTCACTCCTCACTCTCTTGGGTGGGTGGGGGAGCGTTTGTCGCCTTCCGTCTATCTTCTTTCCTCTTCTCGTGTCTTGGTGGTTCTCTCTTCTCCACTCTCGCTACGATCCGGTCGAGAAGACGAAGCGGCTCCAGGAGGACTTGCACGGCGGACCGTCGGCGTGCACGATCGTGGACTCGGCGAACGGCTGCCGGAGCAGGATGACTGTCGACGCCACGGTGCCGCCGTCGAGCAGGTGGTGGCAGGCCGAGGGTTGCTCGTGGCGGGCCAGCAGCTTCTGCAGACGCGCCTCGTAGACACCGGGATCCTCGTTCGGCTTGGCACGGCCGGCCTCGGTCAGGAGAACGATGCGCGGATCGGCCTCGAAAGCCGGCCGGTTGCCGAGGCCGAGAGCTTCCGCCTCGGTGCTCTCGACGCGCGGCTCCGGCAGGTTGCTGGCCACCATCAAGCCACCGCTCGAGGCGAGAAGGACGTTGACCGGCGCATAGCGCCCGAGGTCCTCCGACTCGAGAAGGTCCCGCGCCTGATCCATGGTTTCGGTGAGCGCCAGGTCCAGGGCCAGCAGGCCACGGCTGCGCTGCTCGGGGCCGCGGCGGGCGCCGAGACGGGCGTTGGTGACCGCGACCACGAGACCGGCTTCCGTCAGGGCGAGCCAGGTTCCTCCGGCCTCCGGGTCGCGTCCCCCGATCACCAACGGATGCTCCTGTAGGACCACGAACACCCCGCGCGGCCTCCGGTACAGCTCGTCGCGGTTGGCGGCGATCGCGAGCTCGATCCCCGTCAGCGGATTGCGGTAGGCGAGCAGCGTGCACATGGTGTGATGGTAACGCCGTCCGCCTCAATCCCGTCGCCTCCGAACCATCCCGGCCGGGTTCAGAACCACGCCGACCGAGGCGCTCCATTGAGTGTCCCCGCTCCTGCGGTCGCGAACCAGAGAGAGCTCCGGCTGCAGCTCGATGTCCGGCGCCAGACAGACGTTGGGACCCACCGCCAAGTGAACGGCCCAGGGGCCGGCATCAGGCTCCTCGCTCGACAGCTCGAGGTGCAGCTCGACCTCACCTACCGGAACCATGACACCGGCCAGGAGATGCCAGTAGATCTGGCCGTCTCCGCCGCGGGAGGCGCGCAGGTAGGGCGTGCACGAAGGCAGCCGAAGCCGCCACTGTGCCCCCAGCCCCCAGTCCAAGGTCCTCAGCTCGGCGTCGGCCTGCGGCGACTGGACCCCACTCTCGAGCCACAGGTCGAGGTCGCAGCGCGGGCTGAGCGAACAGGACGCCATCGCGACCAGGCCGCTGCGCCGACTGCCATCCAGACGGCCTTCCACAGTCGCTCCGATCGAGAACCCGCGTCCGAGCCCGAACCCGCCAACGGAAACGAAAACCGAGTCGCCGGGCTGGTCGCCGGTAACCGCGAACAGCTCGAAGTTCGAGAACCCCGGATCCCACGGCTCGATGATGTCGGCCCCCCACGCGATGCCGCACAGCGAGGCCGCCATCGCCGCTGTCACCAGGCCCCTGATCAAGCTCCGAAGCAAGCTCGTGCCTCCTCGATCCGGGCAGGTCCGCACAACCCCGAATGTAACCGCACAATACCCAGGTGGACGGCCACCGTCAAGTATGCTTAACAACACTGATCAACACTCACCTCCGGCCCTTCTCCGCTTGACACAACCAGGAATGCGACCTATCTTCACGACGTTGCGGTGAACGTATGAGCAGACGTCGAAACGTCATTCCCGCGCTCCTCGCCCTCCTGGCCCTACCGGGCCTGGCGGTGGGCTCGGCGTTTGCCGCCTGCCCGCACGAGACTCCGGTGCGCCGTCAGTGCTGCACTTCCGGGGCGCCCGCCGGTCAGCACGTCTGCACCTGCGGCGGCGTCGAGTGCGGTCAACACGCGCACCAGACCACCGCGGCCTCGGGCTGCGCCTGCTCGCATACTCCGCCGCCGTCGGAGCAGCCCGCCGAAGCCGCAAGCACGGCTGCACCGCGGGCTACACCTCTGGTTTCAACAGCTGCAACCTGCGTCACGCCACCGGCCACCGGCGGCGCGCCTGCACTGAACCTGCCGCGGGAACAGCTCACCGCGGCCCCACCTCCCCTCTTTCTCACCGACTGCGCCTTCCTGATCTGAGCGCTTCCTGATCCGGGCCGAAACCCGTCTGCGACAGGGCGAGGCATATTCGTTTCAGTATTGAAGCATTCGGATCGGGAAAGGAGTTCTCGAGTGAACAAGATTCTCGCTGCAGCCGCGGCGGCCGTCCTGCTGGGCGCTGCTGCAGGCGTGCATGCTCAGCAGCCACCCACTTCCAGTCCCCACGGCGCGCCGGACGCCCCGACGCGCCTCCAGCAGACGCCGGAAACGCCCAGCTTCGAGGTCGTCGGCGGCATCGCCGATCCCCACCTCGCTTCCCTCCTCCAGGAGGTGCTGGAGCGCAACCCCGACGTGGCCGCGCTGGCCGCCAGTGCAAGGGCGGCGGCGGAGAAAGCGCCGCAGGTCAAGGCCCTGCCCGACCCCACCGCGTCGCTGACCGCCTACCTGCTGACGCCGGAGACCCGCGTCGGCCCCCAGTATGCGATGGTCAGCCTGTCGCAGAAGTTCCCGTGGTTCGGCAAGCTGTCGCTCAAGGAGCAGGCGGCGCTGGCCGGCGCGGCGGCGGCCAGGGCAGGCGTCGAGGCACGCCGCCTTTCCCTCGTGACCGAGGTCCGCAGGCTCGCGTACGAGCTGGCTTTCGTGGCCGCCGAAACGACAGAGGTCACGAAGGACAGGAGTACGCTCACCCACTACGAGGAGCTGGCTCGCGTCCGGTACGCGACCGGCGCGGGGCTCGAGCAGGGTGTCATCAAGATCCAGGCCGAGATCACACGCGACGACACGCGGCTGCTCGACATCGGCACCCGCCGGTCATCCCTCGAGGCCCGCCTCAACGCCCTGCGCGACCGCCCAGATGGGACGCCACTGCCGAAGTTCACACTGCCGGCGCCTTCCCAGCCCAAGCTGGTGACGGCGGTGCTGCGCTCGACCGCACTGGCGCGACGGCCAGAGCTATCCGAGGCCGACGCCCGCATCGCCGCCTCAGAGCGGCTGATCAAGCTCGCCAAGAAGGGCTACAAGCCGGACATTACCGCCGGCCTTCGCTACACCCTGGTGGGCCGGCGCCGGGACCCGGCCGGTGAGGCAGTACCCCCCGAGGACAACGGCAAGGACGTGCTCGGGCTGTTCGCAGGCATCAACCTGCCGGTGCACCGGGCCAAGCTGGCCGCCGGAGTCGAGGAAGCCACGCAGGAGCGGCTCGCTGCGGAGGCGTCGAAAAGGGCAGTCATCGCCCGCATCGAGGGCAACCTCGGCGACCTGACCCACCGCCTCGACTCCACCTGGCAGCAGCTGCGGCTGTTCGAGGACGTGCTGTCGGTGCAGGCGGAGGCCTCCCTGCGCTCCGCCGAGGCCGGCTACACCGCGGGAACCCTGAACGCTCTTGACCTGCTGGACGCCGAGCGCGTCCTGCTCCAGGTCCGAATCGCCACCGAACGTTCGCGCGCCGACTTTGCCGAGGCTCAGGCCCGCCTCGAAGGTGTGATCGGCGCACCGCTGAGCCAGGCGATGGAGAACGAACGATGAAACAGACCATGCTTCCCAAAGAGTGCCTTCCGCAGGGTGCTCTCCAGAAGACAACACGCCGCTCGGAGTCGATCGGCCGGTCCCAGTCCGTCACCAGCCATACACAGCAGCTCCCCCGGGTTCGCGAGCACGGCGGCGCCACCCTGCGCGCCGTGCTGTGGGCACTGGCCGGGGCGCTGGTGATGCTCTTCCTGGTCATCGACCCTCTCGGCATTAGCCCGTTGGACGGCTGGCTGGGGCTTCACGAGGCATCGACCACGGCTGCTCCTCGCGCCGGAGCAGAGCCCGCCGCCGGCCATGAGCACAAGCAGCTCTGGACCTGCGCCATGCATCCGCAGGTGATCGAGGACCATCCCGGCACCTGCCCGATCTGCGGCATGGACCTCGTCCCCGTCAAGGACGAGGGCCAAAAGAAACACGAGAACAGCATGGGGGCGGGCACCATGCAATCTTCCGCCGCCGCTCCAACCGCCGCACCGGAGGGCAAAGGCAAGATCCTGTTCTACCGCAACCCGATGGACCCGACGATCACGTCGCCGGTGCCGCGCAAGGACGAGATGGGCATGGACTACGTCCCGGTGTACGCCAATGAGGCTGAGAGCGCCGCCAACCAGGGTGCGGTCGTCACCATCGATCCGGCCGTCGAACAGAACATGAACGTGGTCACCGCGAAGGTCTCGCGGCGGGACATCAAGCGCCAGGTCCGGACCGTCGGCTACCTCGACTACGACCAGGAAAAGATGGTCTCGGTCACCACCAAGTACCCCGGCTTCATCGAGAAGACATACGTCAACTACGTCGGACAGCCGGTCAGAAAGGGCCAGCCGCTGTTCGACATCTACTCGCCGCAGCTGGTGCAGACCGAGCAGGAGCTGCTGTCGGCCAAGCGCTACGCCGACCGCATGGCAGACGCGCCCGGGGGCGCCGCCGGCAGGGCCCAGAGCCTGCTCGCCGCAGCGCGCGAGCGCCTTGCGTACTGGGACATCACCGAGGACCAGATTCACCACCTCGAAACGACCGGAGAGATCTTGCGCGCGCTCCAGGTCGTCGCACCATCCTCGGGCGTGGTCATGAAGCGGATGCCGGGCCTCGAGGGCATGGCGGTCCAGCCCGGAATGGAGCTTCTCCACATCGCCAACCTCTCCGACCTGTGGCTGACGGTCGAGGTGTTCGAGGATCAGCTGCCATGGGTCAACATCGGCAGCCCGGCCAAGATCACAATGACCTACTTCCCGGGCGAGACGTTCACGGGCAAGGTCCGGTTCATCGAGCCCGCCGTGTCGGATAAGACCCGGACCGTTCAGCTCACTCTCGAGATTCCCAACCCCAGGCGCCGCCTGCTGTCTGGCATGTACGCCACCGTTCTCTTCGAGCCGGTTGCCGCGCGCAACGCGATCGCGGTGCCGACGCAGGCCGTCCTGCGCACGGGCGAGCGCAACGTCGTGATCGTCGCTCTCGGGCACGGCCGCTTCGCTCCCCGCGACGTGACCCTCGGGCCGGAGGGCGACGGCTACGTGCAGGTGCTCTCCGGCCTCGACGACAACGCCGAGATCGTCACGTCGTCCCAGTTCCTGATCGACTCCGAGTCGAACCTGAAAGAAGCACTCCAGAAGATGATCGAGGCCAAGCGCGCCGAAACCAAGGGAGGTGGCAAGTGAAGCACTTCTCCTCCCCTGAATCCCCCTGGGTGGGTGGGTGGATCTTCCTCACCTTCTCACCTCCTCACTTCCTCACTTCCTTCCCTGTCACTTCGTCACTCCGTCACTCCGAGGAAGGGGACTGCCAATGTTGAACAGAATCATCGAGTGGTCCCTGCGCAACCAGTTCATGGTCGTGGTCGGCGTCCTGTTCGCCATCCTCGGCGGGATCTGGGCCATCCAGCACACCCGGCTCGACGCGATCCCCGACCTCTCCGATGTCCAGGTCATCATCTACACCAAGTACCCGGGCCAGGCGCCCCAGGTTGTCGAGGACCAGGTCACCTACCCGATCACGTCCAAGATGCTGTCGGTGCCGTACGCCAAGGTGGTCCGCGGCTACTCGTTCTTCGGCTTCTCGTTCGTCTACGTCATCTTCAAGGACGGCACCGACCTCTACTGGGCGCGCTCGCGCGTGCTGGAGTACCTCAGCGGCATGGGCAGTCAGCTCCCCGAGGGGGTGACGCCGCAGCTCGGCCCCGACGCGACCGGCGTCGGGTGGGCGTTCATGTACGTCCTGAACTCACCCAAACGGTCGCTGGCTGAGCTGCGTTCGTATCAGGACTGGTACCTCAAGTACGGGCTGATGTCGGTGGAGGGCGTGTCCGAGGTGGCCTCCATCGGCGGCTTCGTGCGCCAGTACCAGGTCCAGGTCGACCCGGTCAAACTGCGCGCCTATGGCGTCTCCCTGTCGAAGATCAAGATGGCCATCAGGCGTTCCAACAACGACGTCGGCGGCAGGTTGGTCGAGATGGGCGAGAAGGAGTTCATGGTCCGCGGCCTCGGCTACATCAAGGACGTTCACGATCTCCAGGAAATCCCACTGGGAATCGGTCCCGGCGGTACCCCGATCCTGATCAAGGACGTCGCCAACGTCACCATCGGCCCAGAAATCCGTCGCGGCCTGGCTGACTGGAACGGCAAGGGCGAGACGGTGGGCGGCGTGGTCGTGGTCCGCTATGGCGCCGACACGCTCTCGACGATCGCGAGGGTCAAGCAGCGCCTCGCCGAGCTCAAGCAGGGCTTGCCAAAGGACGTCACGATCTCCGTGGCCTATGACCGGACCGGGCTGATCCACCGCTCGATCAAGACCCTCACCCACACGCTCATCGAGGAGTCGATCATCGTCGCCCTCGTCTGCCTCCTGTTCCTGTTCCACTTCAGGTCGGCGTTCGTGGCCATCTTCTCGATCCCGGTCTCGATCCTGCTCGCCTTCATCGTCATGAAGGCCCAGGGGCTCGGCGCCAACATCATGAGCCTGGGAGGGATCGCAATATCGATCGGCGTGCTCGTCGACGCCTCGATCATCATGGTGGAGAACGCCCACAAGCACTACGAGGAGTGGAAGGGCAAACGCAGCCACTTCGAGATCATCCTGCGCTCGGCGCAGGAGGTCGGACCGACCCTGTTCTTCAGCCTGCTGGTGATCACGGTCTCGTTCATGCCGATCTTCACCCTGCAGGCCCAGGAGGGCCGGCTGTTCAAGCCGCTTGCGTTCACCAAGACTTACTCGGTGGGCCTCGCCTCGCTGGTGGCGGTGACCATCATCCCGGTGCTCATGTACTGGTTCGTCCGGGGCAAGATCCACTCGGAGGAAACGCACCCCATCTCGAAGGTCCTGCAGCGCAGTTACACACCGTTCCTCAACCTGGCGCTGCGCTGGCGGTGGCCGGTCGTCCTGGTGTCGATCCTCCTCGTCGCCGTCACCTGGCTGCCGATGAAGCGCATGGGCTCCGAGTTCATGCCGCCCCTGTGGGAGGGCGACCTGCTCTACATGCCGACCACATTCCCCGGCATCTCGATCACCAAGGCCAAAGAGCTGTTGCAGCAGACCGACAAGATCATCAAGACCTTCCCCGAGGTCGAGTCCGTATTCGGCAAGGTCGGCCGTGCCGAGACCGCCACCGACCCAGCACCGCTGTCGATGCTCGAGACCACGATCCGGCTCAAGGACCCGTCCAAGTGGCGGCCCGGGATGACCAAAGACAAGCTGATCGACGAGATGAACCGTGCGATCCACTTCCCGGGCGTCACCAACGCCTGGACGATGCCGATCAAGACCCGCATCGACATGCTGTCGACCGGCATCAAGACGCCGGTCGGGATCAAGATCGCCGGGCCGGATCTCAACGAGCTGCAACGGATCGGCAAGGAGGTCGAGGCCGCGGTCAAGCCGCTGCCCGGCACCCTGTCGGCCTACGCCGAGCGGGTCATGGGCGGCAACTACCTGGACTTCGACATCGACCGCGACGCGGCGGCCCGCTACGGCCTCACCGTCGGCGACATCGAGGACGTGATTCAGTCCGCCATCGGTGGGATGGACGTCTCGTGGACCGTCGAGGGACTCGAGCGCTACCCGATCAACGTCCGCTACCCGAGGGAGCTGAGGGACAACCCGGAGGAGCTGGGCGACACCCTGGTCACGACGCCGACCGGGGCCCAGGTGCCGCTCTCCCAGCTGGCAACGATGCGGATCCACCAGGGCCCGGCGGCGATCAAGTCCGAAAACGCCCGGCCCAATGCTTGGGTGTACGTTGACCTCAAGGGAATCGACGTCGGCACCTGGGTCGAGCGGGCCAAGAAAGTCATTGCCGAGAAGGTCTCTCTTCCGGCCGGCTACTCCATCTTCTGGTCCGGTCAGTACGAGTACATGCAGCGCGCCAAGCAGAGGCTCCTGGTCATCGTGCCGATCACCCTGTTCCTGATCTTCCTGATCCTGTACCTCAACACCAAGTCGATCATCAAGACCGCCATCGTGCTGTCGGCGGTCCCGTTCTCGATTGTCGGCTCGGTGTGGCTGCTGTTCTATCTCCACTACAACTGGTCGATCGCGGTCTGGGTCGGTCTGATCGCCCTCGCCGGCCTGTCGGCCGAGACCGGCGTCGTCATGCTGCTGTATCTCGACATCGCCTTCGAGCGCTGGACCCGCGACGGACGGATGGCCACCTACTCGGATCTTGTCGAGGCCGTCGACCACGGCGCCGTCAAGCGGATCCGGCCGAAGATGATGACCGTCCTGGCCATTCTCTTCTCGCTCGGTCCGGTCCTGTGGGCCACCGGGGCGGGCGCCGACGTGATGCGGCGGATCGCGGCACCGATGGTCGGCGGCGTTGTCAGCTCGTTCATCGCCGAGCTGATCGTGTTCCCGGCCGTCTACTTCATCTGGCGCTCGATCAAGCTGAAGCGCTCCCGGCTGTTCCCTCACGGTGGCGACGACACGGCATCCGCGAACGGCTGAAGGGAGAACCCGTGAAAGAGATCAAGGCATATCTCCGCATTTCGAAGGTCGATGAGGTCATCCGTGCGCTTCGCACGTCTGGAGCGCCGGGAATCACCGCCACCAGGGTGCATGGCGTGGGCTACGGCTACGAGCCCTACCTGTTCACCCTGGCGCCAAGCGAGCTTCGCAAGACTCCCGAGGTGGCCAAAATCGAGGTAGTCTGTGAGGACGCCTTCTCGGAAGAGGCCGTTCAGATCATCGTCCGAACAGCCCGTACCGGCGATCCCGGAGACGGCATCGTGTTCGTCACCCCCGTCGAAAGGGCCGTCAAGATTCGCAACGGAGTCGAAGACTCCGAGGCACTGCAACGTTGAAGAAAGGGGACCGACCGATGGCAAGAGATCCCGTCTGCGGCATGAAGGTCGATCCCGACACGACCGAGCACCGGCTCGAGCACGATGGCAGGACGGTCTACTTCTGCTCCGCCTCGTGCCTCGAGAAGTTCCAGGAAGCACCCGAGACGTACACCGAGGCGGCCGCAGGAGAGGATCAAGCCCACGACGCCGCGGAAACGGCCGAGTCGGCCCGTGGCGGAAAAAGCTGCTTGATCTGCGAGATCCCGGCCGTTGTCCAGTACACCTGTCCCATGCACCCAGAGGTGCGCTCCGACGAGCCGGGCTCGTGTCCCAAATGCGGTATGGCCCTGGAGCCGGTTGTGCCGGCCACGTCAACAAGCAAGGTCGAGTACACATGCCCGATGCACCCCGAGGTGGTCCGCGGCGAGCCCGGCAGCTGTCCGATCTGCGGCATGGCGCTTGAGCCGCGCGCCGTCGCCGTCGACGAGGAGGAGAGCGCGGAGCTCGTGGACATGCGGCGACGGTTCTGGGTCAGCCTCGCACTTTCGGTACCGGTCTTTCTGATGGCCATGGCCGATCTGGTCCCGGGACTGGTGGGCACAGGGGCCATCCCCAAGCAGGTCCTGGTCTACCTGGAGTTACTGCTCTCCACACCAGTCGTGCTGTGGGGTGGCTGGCCCTTCTTCGTCCGCGGCTGGCAGTCGGTTCTCAACCGCTCGCTGAACATGTTCACCCTGATCGCGCTCGGCACCGGCGTCGCCTACCTCTACAGTCTGGTGGCGGGCCTGTTTCCCGACCTCTTCCCGCCGTCGTTCCGCGACGCCGAGGGCAACGTCGCCGTCTACTTCGAGGCGGCCGCGGTCATCGTCACCCTGGTGCTCCTGGGACAGGTGCTGGAGCTCAGGGCGCGCAACCGCACCGGCGCCGCGATCAAGGCACTGCTGGGCCTTGCACCCAAGACCGCCCGCCGGATCAACGACGACGGAACCGAGGAGGACGTTCCCCTGGAGTCCGTCCAGGTCGGAGACCGGCTCCGCGTTCGCCCGGGCGAGAAGGTGCCCGTCGACGGCATCGTCATCGACGGCGGCAGCTCGGTCGACGAGGCAATGATCACCGGCGAGCCGATCCCGGTCACCAAGAGCGCCGGAGACGGCGTGATCGGAGCGACCCTCAACCGCACTGGCGGCCTGGTGATCCGCGCCGACAAGGTCGGCGCAGACACGCTGCTGTCCCGGATCGTGCAGATGGTCTCGGAGGCGCAGCGCAGCCGGGCCCCAATCCAGAAGCTCGCCGACCAGGTGGCCGGGTACTTCGTGCCGACCGTGGTCGCGGCCGCAGTAATCACGTTCATCATCTGGGGCCTGTGGGGTCCCGATCCCAGGATGGCCCACGCCCTAATCAACGCCGTCGCGGTCCTGATCATCGCCTGCCCCTGCGCACTCGGCCTGGCAACGCCGATGTCGATCATGGTGGCGACCGGCAAGGGGGCCACCGTCGGCGTCCTGTTCAAGAACGCCGAGGCGATCGAGGTCCTGCGCCAGGTCGACACCCTGGTCGTTGACAAGACCGGCACCCTGACCGAGGGCAGCCCGAAGTTGCAGACCATCGTCGCGGTGGCAACCGTCACTGAGGACCAGCTGTTGGGACTGGTCGCCAGCCTCGAACGCGGCAGCGAGCACCCTCTTGCCGAGGCGATCGTCGAGGGCGCCACGCAGCGTGAGCTCAGCCTATCCGAGGCCTCGGGCTTCGACTCCGTCACCGGCAAGGGCGTCATCGGCAAGGTGTCCGGACGGAACGTTGCGGTCGGCAACCAGGCTCTTATGGAGCAGCTTGGCGCTGACCCCGGCGCCTTCACCGAGCGTGCGGAAGCGCTCCGGATCGACGGCCAGACGGTCATTTTCGTGGCCGTCGACGGCGCGGCGGCCGGACTGGTCGGCGTCGCCGACCCGGTCAAGGAGACCACTCCGCAGGCGATTCGGGAGCTGCACGAGGAGCAGCTGCGGGTCGTGATGCTGACCGGCGACAGCCGGACGACCGCAGAGGCGGTGGCCGGCAAGCTCGGCATCGACGAGGTGATCGCCGAGGTCCTGCCCGACCAGAAGGCCGACGTCGTGAAGCGCCTGCAGGGCGAGGGGCGGACGGTCGCGATGGCCGGCGACGGCATCAACGATGCCCCCGCCCTGGCCCAGGCGCAGGTCGGCATCGCCATGGGGACCGGCACCGACGTCGCCATGGAGAGCGCCGGCGTGACCCTGGTCAAGGGTGACCTGGGCGGCATCGTGCGCGCCCGGCGGCTGTCCCGCGCCACCATGCGCAACATCAGGCAGAACCTGTTCTGGGCGTTTGCCTACAACTCCGTCGGCGTGCCGATCGCGGCCGGCATCCTCTACCCGTTCTTCGGGCTGCTGCTGTCGCCGATCATCGCCGCGGCGGCGATGAGCTTCAGCTCGGTCTCGGTAGTCAGCAACGCCCTGAGGCTGCGCCGTAGCGAAGTCTGAGATGACCGCAGGCGGAGCGGTTTGAGGCAGCTCTCAGCCGGTGCCGCCGGCTACGGATCTCGCCTCTCGACGCGGTCGAGAAACCGCTTGGCGATGTCCGCCTGGCGTCGGGGTCCCTTGCGGCGCTCCTTAGGTACCGGCACTCTGTGTTGGCGCCGGTCTACGTCGGACCGCTCCACCCACCTCCTGGCCTTCCGTCCCACAGCTGGACGGATGAGCCTGAAAGCGAGAAACGCAGCGCCGGCGACCACGGCCCCGGCCGCCACGTATGCGACGAGCAACATCGGCGTCACAACCAACCTCCCCTCGGGTCGCTCCGGAGCTCCCGGGCTTCGGCACGATTTTGTGTGCCCATGATACACCCGGGACCGCGCACTGGGTACCGCCCACCGAATTGGCCGACAAGGTGACGGAGATCATCACGGGTAAGCACAAAAGTTACTAAGTTATTACGTAATTAGGTGATTAGGTTGTCCCCACCTAGCCGGGGTCCGGTCAGCCCGCGGCATTCATGAGCGATCGTAGCAAGACCCGCGAGACGCTTGGCAGCGCTGGGATCTGAGCGTCAAGGCGCCGGAGGCATACCTGGAAGGTATGTTGAGGACACCGAAACGTGAAGAGCACAGCGATGGCTGGCGTATCGCCGGTCGCAGTAGATTGCGAGTGAATGATGCGAGCTAAAGAGACTGAAAGCGCTGCCACAGGGTCGGCGTAGCCTGACGCGCCAGGTGGGCCAGGGATGTCGGGTCGAGCGTCACGTGTCGGAAGTCGCGCAGCAGGACCCGCCCGCGAGCGACGGTGTGACACACGGGTCCCTCCGCCGCACCGTAAACAAGGTGCGAGAAAAGGTTGCCTGCTGTGACCGGGGTCGGCGGCTTTCCACCGAGGACCGTGAGGTCGGCGGGCGCTCCAACCTCGAGCGTGCCCAGCAGCGGCTCGCCGAAGACGCGTGCGGCGAATGCGGCGTTGGTAGCCAGCAGCGACGGTACGGCTTCGAAGCCGGCAGACGGATCTCGAGCGCCCGCCCGCGCACCGAGGAATGCGGCGCGAAGGGACCGTAGGATGCTCGACGACATGCCGTCGGTCCCTAGCCCGACCGCACACCCCAGCCGAACTGCGCCGGCCACGTCCAGGCGGCCGACACCGTTGTTGGCGTTCGACTCGGGGTTGTGAACGATCACGGCGCCCGCCGCTGCCACGGCCTCCAGCGCCCTCCTGTCGAGGTGGACGCCGTGGGCGAGCAAGGCGTTCTGGTCGAGCAGACCGGCGGTCACCAGTCGCTCGACCGGGTGGGCTCCATAGCTTTGGCGCGAGGCGTCAACATCGAGACGGCCCTCGGCGACGTGCAGGTGCACACCGGTGCCAGCCGGACGCCGCCGCGCCGCGCTGCGCAACGTGCTGTCTGCAACCGTGAACGAGGCGTGCAGCCCGACCATTCCGCGCAGGTGTGGGTCGTCGCAATGACGGGACGCGAAGTCGAGGGTCTCCTTGAGCCCGGTCAGCGCCTCCCGGTGACCGTTGCGGTCGCTCGCCTCGTAGCACAGCACCGCGGCGATCCCAGCTTCCCTCACGGCGGCCGCCACCAGGTCCAGGCTCCCGTGCAGGCACGAGGGCGACGAGTGGTGATCGAACACGGTGGTACAGCCGCTGGCGATGCACTCCGCCGCCGACAGTGCCGCCGACAGCCGCACGGTCTCCGGACCGAGGGCGCGATCGAACCGCCACCACAGGCCCTCGAGCACCTCACCGAAGGTGGCCAGCGGTCTGCCCGGGTCTAGCCCCCGCGCCAGGGCCGAGTAGAAGTGGTGGTGGAGGTTGATCAGGCCGGGGAGGATCAGGCCGTCGCGGACGTCCAGCCGGGCCGCCCCTGGGAAGGCACGGACCAGTTTCGACATCGGACCGACTCCGACCACACGCTCGCCCTCCCACGCCACGCCGGCCCGCTCGAGCACCTGGCCGTCGGCGAAAGCGGTCACGACGATCCCGGGACCAGCGATAGTGACCGTGCTCATGCCTCGACTCCGCGTCGGATCCAGCGTCCCGCTGGAGGTACCGCAAACCACTCTCCCCCATTCATGTCACCAGCGAAAACACGGCGGCCTCGCACCCAGGTCTCTCGCACGCGGCCAGTGAACGCCCAGCCCTCGAGCGGCGTGTAGCGGTTCTTGTTGTGCAGCCCGGCGGCACGCACGGTCCACTCGGCCTGCTCGTCGAGGACCGCCAGATCCGCATCCAGGCCCGCCTGCAGCCTGCCCTTCCTGTGGCCGACGCCAAGCAGCTCGGCGGGCGCAGTCGACACCACCTCAACCAGTCTCTCGAGGGTCAGACGGCCACGCTGCACACCTTCCGAGAACAGGTACGGAAGCATCAGCTCGACGCCCGGTACACCGCCGTAGTCGGTCCAGATCGAGCCGGTGCTCTTCTCCTCGGGCCACACCCCGGCAGCGTGGTCGGAGGCCACCAGCTGCAGCTCGCCGTCCGCGAGGCCGCGCCACAGCCGGTCGCGGTCCTCGGCCGACTTGACGACGGGTGCGGTCTTGAGCTGCGAGCCAAGCCGCTCGAAGTCAGCCGCGGTGTGGGCGAGGAAGTGGGGACAGGTTTCCGCGGACAGCAGCAGACGCTCCTCCCGAGCCGCTGTCACCAGGTCGAGCGCCCGGCCGGAAGCGAGATGAACGATATGAGCCCTGGCGCCGGTAGCCCGGCAAAGTCCGATGACGGTCTCGACCGCACGCACCTCGGCCTCGGCCGGGCGACTCGCCGCATAGTCGCGGGGGCCGTCGCCGCCGCGAGCGCGAGCGGCTGCCGTCAGCTCCGCGACCAATGCCCGGTCCTCGGCATGAACCCCGACCGGCACTCCGAGGCGGGCCGTCGCCTCGAGGACCCGACGCATCTCGTCGGCGTCGAGGTCGCGGAACGTCTCCATCCCTGAGAGCAGGTAGACCTTGATCGCGGCCACGCCGGCCGCCACGAGCTCCTCGAGCCTGCACGCCCAGCCGCGTGAGTCGAGGAGGTTGGCCGAGACGCCACCCCACAGCATGTAATCGACCAGCGCCTTGGGCCGAATCACTGCCAGCTTGGCCTCGAGGGTCTCGACATCGGTCACCGGGGGTAACGATGTGCACGGCATGTCGCAGACACAGGTGACTCCGCCCGCCGCCGCCGCTCTCGTGCCGGTCGCGAAGTCCTCTCGCTCGGTGAAGCCGGGATCGTCGAAGTGGACATGGCAGTCGATCGCACCGGGAAGCACCAGCGCGCCGCCGAGGTCGACGACCTCTTCGGCGCTCGCCTCGGCTCCCGGATCGAGGACGGCGGCAATCCGCCCCTCCTCCAGGAGCAGCTCGGCGGCGCGACGCTCGTTGCCGCCGGCCGGGACTCTCAGGTTGAGGAGCCGGGTTCTCACGGCATCAACGATAACGCATGAGTCGGGCCGGGTGACAGCCCGTGGCCGTCAAGATCGTGTCAACTCTTCCGCAGCAAGCAGGCCCGGCGCCGAGGCAAGGACACCGCGTCCCAGCGCCAGCAGGACCAGGCACGGCTCCCAGTCAACATCGGCACCGTCCGGAGCTGCCTGTAAGGCGCTCACCGACGTCATCTGAGCGGATTCCGGCTCCAGCTCGGCCACGACCCAGGGCCCCGAGTAGTGGAGGTGCGTGCCCCACGCCAGCCTGTGCTCAGCGCCTCGAAAGCGGGCCCGGAGCTCCAGGCTGCCGTCCCGCCAGCCGGGCAGGACGACGTTGTCATCCAGGGCGTCGAACGCCGAGGGATCGAGAACGATGCGCGGCTTGTCCCGCTCGGGAGCGCCGGCGGTGGGACAGAACTCGGTGCAGTTGCCACAGGCGTTGCAGAGGTCGTTGACAACCGCCACCTGGTACCCCTGTGCAACTCCCAGGCGGACGTGGCCGGCGTGCTCGAGGCGCCCGGCCCTGACCCGCAGCCTCGGCCACTCGACCTCGAACGGAGCCACCGCGTAGGTGAAGAAGGCACGGTTGGGGCAGACCGTTACGCACGTCGAGCACACCAGGTCGCACTCGACACACCGTGCGGCCTCCTGTCTCGCCTGCGGGGCGGACAGGGCCAGCACGACCTCCCCGAAACCCTCGCGATCCTCCGGCAGCACCTCTCGCACCTCGACCCGGCGCACCCGCCGCGCCCGTTCGCCGAGCAGTCGGACCAGGTGACTGTCGCCGCAGAGAGGTGACGCCGGCTCCGGCTCGGCGACTCCGGCCTCGCGCAGGATGTCGGCCGCGATACGACGTCCGTCGCCGCACGCCGCCACGATCGAGGCCGGCCCCCGTACCAAGTCTCCGCCAGCCCACAGGCCGGGTACCGTCGTGCGGCCGGTAGCAGGGTCGACCTCGACCCATCCCGCCCGATTCCGTTCCAGACCGGGGATCCCATCCAGCTCCGCGCCGAGCTTCTGGCCAACCGCCACCACCACAGTGTCGACGGGAAGCTCCACGGTCTCACCCGCAACCGGCTCCGGGCGTGGCCGCCCGTCCGGGCCCGCGGCGCCGGCACGCATGCGCTGGCAGCGGAGGCTCGACACTCGCCCGTCGTCCGTTTCGATTCCCAGTGGTGCCAGGAGCTCGAGGACTCCGATCCCCTCCTCGGCGAGCGCTCTTACTTCCTCGAGCTGGGCCGGCATGTGTTCCACCCGGCGGCGGTACACCAGCTCCACCCGCTCCGCGCCCAGACGATGCGCGGTGCGGGCGCAGTCGACGGCAACGTCGCCGCCGCCGATCACGGCCACGCATCGGCCGAGCGGCACGGCCCGCCCCTGCCTTGCGCACCGCAGTAGTTCGAGGCCGTCCCACACACCATCTGCGTCCTCTCCCCGGATCCCGAGCCGGGCGCCCCGCTGCGCCCCGACCGACAGCACCACGTTCTGGAAGCCGTCCGCACGGAGATCCTCGAGGCTGACGTCGACCCCGAAGCGAACACCGTGTCGAATCTCGACTCCCGCCGCCGTTAGCGCCTGGAAATCGCGCTCGACCGCCTCGGCCGGGGCGCGAAAGCCGGGAATGGTCGCCGACACCATGCCTCCGGCCTCCTCCCGGGCCTCGAGCACGGTCACCGGCAACCCGGCGCGGCGCAGCTCCCACGCCGCCGCCAGCCCGCACGGGCCGCCGCCGATCACGGCCACGCGCGGTCCTTCCCGCAGCGGCGGTCCCTTGCCCGGCAACCGCACACTCTCCACAGCGAAGCGCTTGATCTCCCGGATCGCGACCGGCTCGTCGTAGTGTCCCCTGACGCAGCGCTCCTCGCACGGGTGATGGCAGGCACGCCCGAGAACCACCGGCAACGGGTTGTCGGCACGGATCACGACGGCGGCGCCTTCGGTGTCGCCGGCCGCCACGCGGCGCATGTACTCCGGCACCTGCTGGCCGATATCGCAGGCCTCGACGCACGGCGCCGCGATGCAGTCGAGGACGCCCAGCGTCCGCCGACCCTTGGCGCCGGTGCGGTGATAGGTGTCGCTGCGGTAGGCGGGGTCGTCGAGGACCCGCACCCCATAAGCCGCGAGGTTGTGCGCGGCGGCGTCTGCGGCATCTTGACCCGAGAAGCCGGTTCGCCGGGCCGTCGCCAGGACGAACGAGGTCAGATCGACGGCACCGCGCACCGCCATCTCCCGCCGCGTCATCTCGACGTACTGTGTGAGACGTGAGATCCCACCTGGACGCAACAGGTCCGAGCACGCGGTAACCGGCGTCAGCCCGCAGGCGACCAGGTCGGCGGCGTTGAAGGCGTCGGCGCCGCCGCAGAAAGAGATGGAGAGCCCCGGGCCGAGGCGCGAGACCACCTCGGCCGCGACCTGCACGGTGAGCGGGTGGAGTGGGCGCCCCGACAGGTACATCCTCTCCTCGGAGGCGGCGAAGACGTTGCCGCGGTGGCGCAGGGGCAGGGTATTGGAGAGCTTGACGCCGGCCTCGACCCCGCATTGCCTCGCTACGGCCTCCATCTCCCGCACCAAGTCGGCCGCCTCGCCGACGTCGAGATCGTTGGCGAAAGCCTCGTCATCGGGCTCGAGCCCGACGAAGCCGAGACGGTCATGGAGCAGTCCGCGCACGGCCTCGGCCCCGAGCAGCGTCGGGTTCAGCTTGATCCGTGTGCATAGATGGTGCTCCTCCATCAGGTGGCGGGCCATCCTCCCGATCTCGTCAGGGGGACAACCGTGCATCGTCGAGATCGTTGCGTGGGCCGCCAGCCGCCGCGGTACCTCGAGATCAGCGAGGTCGGGCGCCATCTCGCCCAGCGTCGCCAGCCGCTGCTCCAAGCGCGGTCCGGCGTCAGCCACCAGCTGCAGGAAGCGCTGCATCTGGGTGCTCAGCAGGCCCTCGAGGTCGTACCCCACGCTGACGTCGAAGGCAGTCTCGGGACCGTCACCGGCCCAGCCGAGGCGCCGGTGGAGGGCATGAATGAGGACCCACGCGTCCAAGTACTGGTCGAACGATGCCTCCGGCGTCAGCTCCTGAGACCACTCAACATTGAGGCCTTCGTCACGGATCCGGATGCATGGACGACTCACCTCCACCGCGCGCCGCTGCACGGTCTTGAGCTCGATGGTGCGGGCGCCGCACAGCCAGGAGGCAACGATGCCTCCGGCGAGCTGGGTGTGGGGCCCGGCGGCGACGCCGAACGGCGTGCCGCGAACCGTGCCCGCCGCTCGCAACCGCAGGTTCCCTTCGGCGGGCGCCACCAGCCACAGCTCGGCAGGCAGGTCGAGGACCGTCCGCCGGCGTTCGAGGTCGGTCAGGATCCAGCACGCCAGCGTCGCGAACGGGGGCGGGCGAAAGCGGTCACTCACCCGCTCGCCTCCGGCGACGCCGGCCGGCGGGCCCTTCGCGGGTCGGGGAGGAGGTCGTCGACCCGCAGTGGCAGGGACGTCGCCCACACCCCATCCCTGGCATGCAGGGCGGAGGCCACCGCGCCGGCGGTCGGCACGAGTCCGATCTCGCCCACTCCCTTGCTGCCGTACCCGCCGACCTCGTCGGGGATCTCAAGCAGCACCACCTCCACCGGCGGCATGCGGTCGGCGGGCACGATCCCAAGGTCGGCCAGGCGCAAGCTCACCGGCCGCCCTCCCTCGCACCGCAGCTCCTCGCTGAGCGCGTACCCGAGGCCCATGTGCACGCCGCCCTCGACCTGCCCCGCGCACTGCTGGGGGTTGACCGCGCGGCCGACGTCGTGGACCGCCACGATCCTCTCGATGCGTCCGTCGTCACCGAGAATCACGACCTGGGTGGCATAGCCGAACGTCAGGTGGGTCACGGGGTCCTCCACCTCGGTACCGGGGGCGACGGTGAAGTCACAGACGTACTCGCCGATGAACTCGCGCCCTTCGAGCCCACTCAGCTCGCCGCCGTTCATGGCCTCGGCGAGGGCGCGTGCGGCACGTTGGGCCGCAACCGTCGACAGCGCCGTCGCGCGCGAGGCGGTGGTCATCCCGCATTCGACTGCCGGGTGGCTGATGGTCCGCACCCGGATCAGATCGGGCGCCAGTCCGGTCTCATGGCAGACGACCTGGCGTATCACGGTGTGCAGCCCCTGACCCATCTCCGTAAAGCCGGTCAGGGCCTCGAGGCGACCGTTGTCGACTCTCAGCAGGACCCGCCCGATGTCGGCCATCCCGTTGCCGATGCCGGTGTTCTTGATGCCGCACGCAATGCCGGCGCGCCCGCTGTCCCTGTAAACCTCCCTGACCGCCTCGAGGGTCGCCGCGATGCCGCAGCTCGAGCTCATGCGCTGCCCGGTACCGAAGCGGTCACCCGGCCGCAGAACGTTACGGGAACGGATCTCCCAGCCATCAACACCGACTCGATCCGCCAGCCGATCCATCACCCCCTCGATGGCGAACGCCGTCTGGTTGACTCCGAAGCCCCGCATCGCGCCGCAGGGCGGGTTGTTGGTGTAGACCGCGCGGGCCTCGACGTCGACGTTCGGAACCCGGTAGGGACCGCACGCGTGGCCGGCCGCTCGCTCCAGCACCTTCGCCCCGACCGAGGCGTAGGCGCCGGTGTCGCCGACGATCCGCGCTCGCAATGCAGTCAGCCTGCCGTCCGCGTCGGCCCCGACCGTGTAGTGCATGGTCATGGGGTGCCGCTTGGGGTGCAGTCGAATGGACTGCTCCCGGGTCAGCACCAGGCGCACCGGCCGACCCAGGAGGTGCGCGGCCAACGCTGCATGCCCCTGGATCGACAGGTCTTCCTTGCCACCAAAGGCACCCCCGTTGGTCACCAGCTCGACCTCGACATCCTTCAGCTCGAGGCCCAGGATGGCAGTGATCTGGCGTTGGTCGTCGTGCACTCCCTGACCCTGCGACAGCACCCGCAGGCCGCCGTCACGGGGAATGGCGAGGCACGCCTCGGGCTCGAGAAAGGCATGCTCGATGCGCTGCGTGGTGAACGTCTCGTCGATGACGTGAACGGAGTCGGCGAGCGCCGACTCGACGTCGCCGCGGGCATAGGCCGAGACGTCGAGCAGGTTGCCCGATGGGTGAATCCTCGGCGCGCCCGGGGCCAGTGCCTCCTCGGGATCCGTAACCGGCTCGAGGACGCGGTACTCCACCCGCACACGCCCGGCGGCGGCCCGCGCTCGGTGCTGGGTGTCGGCGACAACCACGGCCAGCACGTCGCCGACACAACGCGTGGTCTCCCCCACGGCGACCAGCAGTGGCCAGTCGTGAACAATCAGTCCAACCGAGCGCTGGCCCGGCACGTCGGAGGCCGTGAGTACCCGGACCACACCGGGCAGGGCCTCGGCTCGCGAGGTGTCGATGTGCACGATCTCCGCGCGCGGGTGCTGCGCCAGCGCGACGGCTGCGTGGAGCATCCCCGGCATGGTAACGTCCGCTACGAAGGTCTTGGTCCCGAGAACCTGCTCGACGCCGTCCATCCGCGGTGCGTCGTCGCCGACCCCGGCCGGTCGCACCGCCCTCGCGGCGTCCGGGCCGCGCCGCCGTCCGAGCCTTTCGCCGAAGTACCCGTGCCGTTTCGTACTGCCGTCACCGAACTCCTCGCCCGCAGCCCAGGCCTCGCCGGCAACCTGGATCGCGTCGACGATCCGGTGGTAGCCCGTGCAACGACAGAGGTGACCGCGCAACGCGCGCCGCACCCGGTCGGGATCAGTGGTCAGTCCGCGCTTCATGAGCGCCGCCGCGCGCACCGCAATGCCGGGCGTGCAAAACCCGCACTGGACCGCCCCCTCTTGCAGGAACGCCCGAGCGAGAATTCTGCGTTTGGCTTCCGGCAGCCCCTCGAGGGTCACCACCTCGCGGCCCTCGACCCGGCTCGGCTCGAGCAGGCAGGCAAGCGCGGGACGGTCGTCGAGCAGGATCGTGCAGCAGCCGCAGAAGCCCTGCGGGGAGCAGCCGTCCTTGACGGACGTGATTCCGCACGCCTCCCGCAGAACGTCGAGCAGGTGCATCCCCTCCTCGTACGACGCCAGCGTAGGCAGGCCGTTGAGCTTGAACGCCAGCTCGGGCATCGGGGCCTCCAATGTCCATCTTACCCGCCCTGCACGGCACCCGCGCCGCCCCGGCCTGTATCCTCATGTGGTAGGCTTGGTGCACGGACTCAGAAGCAACGTTTTCCGGCCTCCAGCCGGCGGGGGGGGCTACGGTGGCGGGTGTCGAGGTTCCCGGAACCGGGGACACCGCGCGTCCCGGTCGGAGAAGAGAGCACGGAGGCGGCACGGTGGAGGGATGGCGATGATACCGAACGAGATCACGCGTCGTAGGATCCTGGTCGTCGAGGACGATCCTTCCTGTGCCGACTCGCTGGCTCGCGTCCTGGAGTCCGCTGGATACGAGATCGAGGTGGCGGGTGACCTCGCCGAAGCTCGCGCCGCCCTCTCTCGCGGCATGCCGGACCTGATCACCCTCGATCTCGAGCTGGGAAAAGATTCCGGTGCCAACCTCCTGGTGGATCTTCGATCGAACCCCCAGCACCGGGCTGTCCCCGTGCTCCTGATAAGCGGCGTCCCGTTCGACCATGAGGAGGTCAGGAAGCTCGTGCGGGCGTTCGGGGTGGAGGAGTCTCTCCTGCTGCCTGAGGCTGGCCTGCAGAAACCTGTCAGGCCCGACCGCTTGCTGGCCGAGGTCGCCGCCGCTCTCCGGTAGCCCGAGTCATCCGTTCGCGATCTACTGCGGACAGGCTCTCCACCCGGGCCTCTCGAGACTCTGAAGGGAAGAGACTCGCTGACCTCTCGGACGAAGAGGGAGGGAGATTCGAGCGGAGCGGCCCCGAACGGTGCGACCACAGTCCGCGGATCTGCCTCAGTCGATCGCCTCTGCTCCTCCACCCAGTGCGGACTCGAGATGGCGGGTGACCTCCGGCCAGAACAGTGGATCATAGTTGCAGTTCGAGTGCCCACGTCCCGGAAGCTCGAGCAGCCTGACCTCCCGACCCCCTGCTGCCGCGAGCCGGCGGCCGTTCTCCGCCGGAATGATCGCATCGTCGAGGCCGTGCACCAGGAGAACCGGCGCCGAGATCCGGGGAATCTGGTTTTCCGGGGCGATCACGTCGAGCCGTTCGCCAATGGCGTGCTCGGCGTACGCCAGCACGGCCGGAATCAGGAACGCGGGAAGACCCTTGGCCTGCAGCTCCCCGCGCATGAGGTCGCGGGGGTTGGCGAACGCGCCGACCGTCACCACGGCGCCGATTCGCCGGTCGTTCGCAGCCGCGTGAATCGAGGCCGCGCCACCGACCGAGAGACCGAGCACGCCGAGACGGGAGGGATCTGCGCCACGGCGTTCGGCCTCGTCGATCGCCGCCCGGATGTCCTGCGAGAACTTCAGCATGTTGGGACTGCTGTCGGCGTCGGAGCTGCCGTGACCACGCGCATCGAACGCCAGAAGGCGGTACCCCGCGCTCTGGAGCACACGGATGAACGGCAGAACCCGCTCCACGTTTCGGCTCCAGCCATGTACCAGCACGAGGGTTGGAGCGCTGTTTTCAGCGGCCGCCGCAGCCGGGATCCACCAGCCGTACAGCGTGCGGTTCGCGGCGGTCGGGAAGCGGATTTCCTCGAACCCGATGCCGAGCGACTCCGGCGTCCTCCGATGTGGAACCTGTGGTACACGATAGTGGCGCGACACCGCCACCGTGCCGAATGCCATCAGCACGACGACTACAGCCGGGATCGCGAGCCACCCCATCACGGTGCAAAGGGTACCATCTCGCCGGGCGACGCTCTTGGCGGCCGCTTCGACAGCCCGCGGCGAGTTTGGACCTCTCGGATGCCGTCCGCTCTTGTGGTCACTCTCGAGGCGGTGGTTCTGATAGCCGTGGCCGCCTCCTGTTCGCCGCAGACATCACAGCTCGTGCGGGCAGCAGGCGCGCCTCGCCCCGGGTTGACACAATCCCGGCAACCAGGCGCTCTGCCAACTCAGCTCTTGTCGTTCGTCTCGGCCGTCGTCCCGGCCGGCTGAGCCTGCTGCTGCACGAAGGCCGCGTAGTCGGCTGCCGACATACCTTTGAGGCGCTGCAGGAACGCCACGATGTCCCAGATCTTGTCGTCGGGGTGCGTCGGTCCGAACGCCGGCATGCCGGTCATGCGAATACCATGTTTGACCACCCAGAACTCCTCCGCCGGGTCGGGTGCATCGGGAACCGCCAGATCGGGTGCCTCTGGGTTGAGCCCCCGAGCCACCTCGGACCGCTCGACGCCCGGAGCACCGTGGCAGCCCACGCACATCTCACGATAGTGCTCGAACCCCTCGCGCACCATCTCGGCACTCCCCAGATCCGGGACCGGGATGGTCGCTGCACGACGGGCGACAGCATGGTCGCTCGTTGTACCCAGGAACCAGTCGACCACGCGCGGAGCCTTCTGGTCGGCGGCGACGTTCGCAACCCCCGAAAAGGCGACAAAGAGGGCGCCGGCCACGGCGAGTATGACGAGGACCAGCACGGTGGTGAAAAAGACCTTCATGTTGCCTCCCTTGGCAGCAGGCGGAGCACACTCCGTCTCTGTACCCAGTCAACACCGGCGAGCCCCGTGACACTCCCGATCGCAGCCGTCACTCAGTGCGCGAGCAGGCTCTGGAGGGTGTTGGCGACGGTCACGTCGCCGCGCGAGGCGGCCACGCCGACGCCCTGCGCCCACACCGCCGCGGCCTGGCCACGCTGCCCCAGCGCCGCCAAGGCTCGCCCGAGCGCGAGGTAGGCGGCCGAATACTGCGGGTCGGCGTCAAGCGCACGCTCGAGGTGAGCTACCGCCTCTTCCGGGCGGTCCCGGGTCAGCAGCAGCTCGCCGAGGCCCAAGTTGGCGAAGGCGTCGTCCGGATCGACCTCGAGCACTCGGCGCAGCATCTCCTCGCGCTGACGGTCCTCGGTCTCGACCTCCTCGCTGCGGGCCCGCGTTTCATCGTCGGACTCGCGGTCCCGGCCTTGCCGTCGCATCCCCGCCACGGCTGCAAGGCGCCTTTCTTCCTCGGCCTGTTCGATGTGGCCAAGGCGGCCGTGGTACTGGGACAGGTTGGTGTGCGCCATGACCGACTCGGGGTCGACCTCGAGAAGGCCGTGCATGAGCTCGATCGCCCGTTCGAGATCGCCGCGACGGCCGTGGATGACGCCCAGCGACTCGTAGGCGTCGGCGAATGAGGGACACACGGCGATTGCGCCTTCGAGTAGGTCGATGGCCTCCTCGTCGGCGTCGGCGGCGAACCGCGCGACGCCAAGCCGCCACAGCTCGGCGGCGTGTTCCTCCGCCGTAGGAGCCTTGAGGTATGGGAGCTCCTCGACACAGGCGGTGAAGGCGGGCTCCCCATCAACCAGCACCTCGATCACCCGGCCCCGAACGCGCTGGTCCCGGTGCAGGGCGACCTCGAGGAACACCTCGCCGCGCCACTCGGCCGTTGCCAGTACCCGGCCCGCCCTCCTGCTGCCAGCGTCGAAGTTCTGGCCGACGAGCCGCTCGGGTCTGCGCAGCTCGCCCTGGACGCGCAGCAACCTCGCTGCGTGGGCGGCGCCGCGGTGGGCACTCACCTTGGCAACGGTCTCCTGACCGAGGTAACAGCCCTTGCTGAAACTGACCGAGGTGTTCAGGAGCACGGTCTCGTTGACGAGCTGGCCTGCGAAGACGTCGACTCCCCACGCCGGCAGGCCGCTCATCACCCGCAACGCCTCGAGCAGCTCGACTGGTGCGGGCGGGAGGTTCAGCTCCGCTCCGCTCCAGGTCACGAAGCCGCGCTGGCCGTAGATCTCGAGCGGGAAGACGACCTCGGAGGGCTGCTCGCGGAGCAGGACCAGGGCGCGCGGCCCGAGCGCCAGCCGCATATCCGGAGCAGGCACGGTCTCGACCGTGACGTCATCGGCAATGATGCTCGCCTCGAGTGCGGCCCGTGTTGGCTCTGCCAGGGACTCTGGCAGCAGGAGCTGGAAGAGGTCGCTGCGACGTAGGAGGTACCCGTACGATCGTAGGCGGCCGCTCGAATCAAGGAAAGCCGTCGGTTGCGACCTCTGGTATTCGAGCGCCTGCACATCGGAGGTCAGCTGCCCGTGCAGGAATCGCTCCGCGTCCTTCCCGCCCACGGCCAGAAGCGTCCAGCCTCCGAACGCCGTGATGCCGCCGGTTCTCCTCAGAACGTCAAATAGAGAAGGACTCGCCACAGCCGCATGTATTGCGGGCGTTCGGATTCGAGAAGACGAACCCGCGACCGTTGAGGCCGTCGTGGAAGTCGAGCGTGGTCCCCTTGAGGTAGACGGCCGACTTCGGGTCGATGTACACCTCGAGGGCACCGAGCATCTGCACGTGGTCGTGTTCGCGCCGCTTCCCGAGCTCCATCTGGTACGACAGCCCTGAGCAGCCACCGCCGATGACACCCAGGCGAAGCCCCATGCCGGCGCCAGGGTTCTCGTGCGCCACGATCTCCCGGATCTCAGACCGCGCCCGCTCGGATATCGAGACCACTTCGGTCGCGTCGGCCGAAGGCCCGTCGGGGCGAGCGGTCACCGTCTCACTCATCGCCTTCACCCCTGACCAGGCGACGCAGCTCGCCGGAAGCGGCCAGCTCACTGACAATGTCATTGCCACCCACGAACTGGCCTCGCACGTACAGCTGCGGGAAGGTCGGCCAGGAAACGTACTCCTTGGCCGCCGCCCGGATGTTCTCGTCGGAGAGGACGTCGAAGGTCAGATAGGGCACGGCCAACGACTCGATGAGGCGCACCAGGTTGGCCGAGAACCCACAGCGCGGCTCCGCGGGCGTACCCTTGATGAATAAGAAGACCGGTGCCGAGTTGACGAGGCGATCCACTCGTTCGAGCGTGGAATCTCCACGGCGGGTGTCCAACACAGGCCGGCCGTTCCTGGGAATGTCGGATGGCCGTGGTGAAATCCGAAACGGATGGGCTCCACTCACGTTCGTACCTCCTGGTTAGCTCGCAGCTCGTACTCCGCGAGCGTCATCGTCTTGAGCTTGACCGCGTGCACCTCCGAGCGGTCAAGGCGGTTCTTCATCACAGCCATCACCATGCGGTGCTGCTCGAGCAGCCCCTTCCCGACGAAGGCATCGCTGGCAACCAGCACGTCGAAGTGATCCTCCGTGCCCGTCAGGTCGCGAACCCTGATGACCGCTCCGGGCAGCCGAGACTCCAGGTAGCTCCTGAACTCGCTGATTGCTTCCATCCTTGTGACATCCTCCCTCATACGAATTGAACCTGAGATGCTGACTCAGTATTTCACGGCTTCGCCGCCAGGATCATGATCCACGTGCTGGATGCTGGTTCGCCCAAACGGCTCAAGGCGGCACCCTGCAGGGTCGGCGCGACGAGTACCTCCATCCTCTACGCTCGCACCACCGAGCGCGCTGCAGTGCCCGACGCTGCCCGGCGGCGCGCCGCGGTTCTCCCTGTCACCGGCCGCTGACCAAGCCTGGACAGCTGGCTGGTGGGGATCCCGGCTTGATGGACGGGAAGAGGTCTCAGTAGACGAGCGTGGGCTCGATCTCGATGACCACCGCCTTGACCTGTGGGAACTGGTCTAGGATCGCCTGGCGGTAGTGCTGGACAATAGGCTCAGAATCGACATCCTCCAACGCCAGGTCGAAGACCACATTGCAGGCGTACTCGCCGCCGACGAAACGCAGATCGTGAAACTCCTTCACACCTTCCGTCACCGAGGACAGTTCCGCGAGAAAGCCGCTCACCGGTGCATAGAGAGGGTGGTTCCGGTCGATCGGGTCCACGTGCGCCACCACGACAGCTCCCAAGCGCTCGCCAAGCAGCCGCTCGACCTCCTCCGCGATGTCGTGAGCCCTCACCACATCAATCTCGGCCGGGAGCTCAACGTGAAGCGAGATCACGAGCAGAGGTCCGTAGCTGTGGACCAGCACGTCGTGCACGGCCTCGACGTCTCTCACGCCCACCGCCAGCTGACGGATCCGCTTCTGCAGCTTGGTCGAGGGCGCCTCGCCGATCAGGGGACCGAGCGAGCGCCGCACCAGCTGGATACCGGCGGCAACGATGAAGCCGGCAACGACGAGACCACCGATCGCATCCAGCCGCCGCCAGCCGAGCCGCTCCCCCGCCAGAGCAAGCACCACGACGCCGGTTGACAAGGCGTCGCTCCGATGGTGCCACGAGTCCGCCTCCAAGGTCACTGACCCGATGTGGCGACCGAGCCGGGCCGAGAAACGGGCAAGCCACTCCTTGAGCACGATCGTGATGACCAGAACCGCCAGCAGCGGCAGGGAGGCCGACACCGACCGTGGATGGAGGAGCCCGCCGATCGCGGTGCGCACGAACTCGACCGCCGCGACCAGCAGCAGCAGCGCCACAACAAGCGATGCCACGCTCTCCACCCGGCCATGACCGAACGGGTGCTCGCGGTCCGGCGGCTTGGCCGCAGCCCGGAAACCCCAGATCACCACCACCGAGGTCACGACGTCGCTCAGAGAGTGAAAGGCGTCCGCGACCAGGGACACGCTACCGATCAGGATGCCGGGCACCAGCTTGACAGCGAATACGGTCAGGTTGACGACGACGCTGGCCCAGCCCTCGAGCAGGCCGATCCGCTTCCTGACCTGCGAGTCCACCCAGTCGGGGTCCGGACCCACGAACCACCGCAACAGTGCCGCCCCGATCATGGCCGTTCCGGAGTCGTTCCCAGCATCACCGAGCCTCTCCCCTCTCCCTGCATCGCCATGCCCACGAGTGTAGATCCGTTCCAGTTTCGATGCTGAGATCGAGACTTGCTTCTGAGCTGGGGACCGGAGCTTCACCGAGCCTTGAACCGTCGTGTATCGTGGTAGTGGAGGCCAGCCGGTGACGACCGAGGACGTGCAGCAACTCGACCTCTTCCTCGCCGCCTACCAGCAGTATGTGCGCGAGGTGCTCAAGCCGAGCCAGACCGAGGTCATGTGTTACCTCGGCGAACGCCAACAGCCCTCCTACTGGAGCCGCCACCGGCAGCGGATCGGCGTCCCGATCCCCTCTCCGATCCACTCCGCCACATCTCGTATCAAGCGTCCCGAGCAGGTCGTCGACAAGATCCTGCGCAAGCCGGACACCTTCCCGGCCGGACTGAGAGGCAACAGCTTCCGCGCCATGGACGACGCACTCGGCGTCCGCGTCGTGGTCTACTTCCTGAGCCACCTCACCTTGATCGACCGCGAGATCCACGATTCCCAGGAGCTCGAGGTTTCGCGCGATGAGCCTCCAGTGGCCTACATGAGCGCCAACGCGACCCGCGTCCTCAGCCTGGATCACCTGGATCAGTCGGAGAAGGAAAGCGGCTACTCGTCGGTCCACTACACGGTCCGGCTCAGGCGAAGCAGCGTCCCAGAGCCGGATCGCCCGTGGTTCGAGCTTCAAGTCAGGACCCTGGCCCAAGAGCTGTGGAGCGAGATCGAGCATCACCTCGGGTACAAACCGGGCAAGGCGGTCAGCGTCGCAGCCCGACGTCAGCTCCAGATCCTGTCGCTGCAGCTCAGTGCCATCGACGAGCACTTCAACTTCCTCTACGAGGAGCTGAACCGCTTCCAGCAAGAGGTCAGCTATCGGGGCACCGATCCGCTCAACGTCGAGAACCTTCCCTCCGTGCTGGGAGAAATCGGCATGGCCTGCGCCCAGCGCGACATCAACAACATCATCAAGTTCCTCTACTCGCGTGGCGTCGAGACCGTGAACGACCTGCGACGCCTCGCCACCCCACGACGCCTCGACATGATCCGCAACACCTTCCTCTCGGTGACGGGACGGCCCCCGGTTTCGCTGGAGGTGGTCGCCACGTTGGCCGCGATCAGCGGTGCCGAAAGCGAGGCCGTGGAGACGGAGAGGATCAGGTCTCAGATCGCGTACCGGGGCGCCTGGGACGAGATTCGCAGCAAACCGAGCCAAGAGGAAACGTGACCCTCCGCCGCACTGCCCTGGGTGCCGTGATGCTGACGGCCGCGGTAGCACCTCCCCCACTGCTCCACGACGCAAAGGCCGTTCGCCGCCCGCAGCCGATCAACGTCGGCAGCTTCTCGACCAACTCCGCCGGTAGCCGCCTGCCCAACGGCTGGCAGGAGCTGACGTTCCGCCACGTTCGCAGGCATACCACCTACACCCTTGTCGCCGATGGTGGGCAAACGGTGCTTCGTGCAGAGGCGCACGACGGCGCCTCACTGCTGTACACCAGGACCGACCTGCCGTCCGGCACCTACCGGGACGTTCGCTGGCGCTGGAAGGTCGACCGTACGCCCAAGGGCGCCGATCTCAGGTATCGCCACGGAGACGACGCGGCCGCCCGGGTCTATGTGGCTTTCCGTTACCGCCCGGTCCTGGTCCCACTTCTCCAGCGCTGGCACTACCTGCTCGCCCGCAACCGATACGGAGAGTACCCACCCTACGCCGGTATCAGCTACGTTTGGGCGCATCAGACCGCCCCGCACACCGTTCTCCGCAACCCGTTGCTGAGCCGCAGCGTGGAGTACGTGATCGAGAGCGGCGAGGACCGAGCCGGCCGCTGGATCGAGGAGCGGCGCGACGTCTACCGGGACTTCGTGCGGGTCTTCGACTTCCCTCCACCACCCATTTCTCACGTTGCGGTGATGAGTGACGCCGATGACACTGGGAGCCAGAGCGTTGCCTGGTATGGCGACATCGAGCTTCTCCCGGCGGTCCTGGCTGACGACGGTTCCTAGCCCGCCTGATTCATGAGCGATCGTAGCGAGACTGGCGAGACGTCTGGCAGCGGCAGGTGCCTGGGTGCAGACCACGACGTCGCGACAGACCAATAGTCGTTGTTCAGAGTCTCGGGAGGTCTGGGCGGAGAGTCCGTTCGCGGCGAGATTCGCGAGACGGATGTCAGATGTGTGTTTTCTCGCGCCGGAGCACGTCGCAGGCGTACCTGCAGGTACGTTGGAGACGTGCGAGAAGCGAAAAACGCGCAGATGGCCCCGTATCGCGTATTGCAGCCGAACGAATCTCTCCGCCCGGACCTCCAAGGCGGTCGCAGTAGATTGCGAGGGAATGATGTGGGCTAACCTGGTATCCAGATCTTGCGGGCCGTGACGACCTCGACGGTGCCGCCCAGGTCCAGAGCCTCCTTCGACTTCGCGAAAAAGGCCAGTCCCTTGTAGCTCACCAGGTACTGGAACGTCCTGCCGAAGAACGATGTCTCGGCACAGACCACGAGCGGCGCCTCGACCCGATAGACGATCTTGAGGAACTCGTCCGGTTCCAGCCGCACCAGCACTCCTGACGCCTTGATCGCCTGTGCAATCGCGGCAGCCGCGCCAGCACCGGCAGCCGCTCCGCCCGCTCCCGCAGCACTCATCGGGTCACCTCCGTTGCTCGTACTCCAGGGTACCAGGAGAGACCTGCGGCCGGAGAGACAGGCCGGACTACTCATGAGTGATCGCCGCAACACCGGCGAGACCTCTGTCGGCTGCTGCGGCCCTGCCGAAAACCCGAATCCGCGACAGACCGATACTGGTGGTTCGGAGTCTCGAGAGGTTCCAACATATGGACCTGGTCAGGTGCGTTCGATGCCGTGGTCGCGCAGCTTGCGCCACAGCGTCACCCGCGAGATGCCAAGGCGATCCGCCGCCTCCTGCATTCGCCAGCCGCAACGTTCCAGGGTCTCGAGAAGCACACAGCGTTCGACGGCGGCGAGCGGATCGTCGCTCCGCAGGGCGTCGTCTACCATGTGGATACCGTAGCCGTTGACCGGCAGACAGCCCTCGGTCAGCTCGCCACTCGCACCGGCGACGGCGGTGGGGAGTACCTGCTGTACTCCGCCCAGGCCGACGTCGAGCGCCATTCTGCCCAGCCGTCCGAGCCCTGCGGGCGAGGCGCGGAGCCCTGGCCGCAGGGATTCGATCCAGGCCGCCAGCATCAGGGGAAGATCCTCGCGGCGGTCCTCCAGCGGCGGCAGAACCATGGCCTCGAAGCCGGCATCAACGAACGGCGCGGGATTCTCTCGGGAGGGAAGCCCTACAACGACCCGCCACTCACCCACCCGCGGCTGCCGCCACACGGAGTCCCCCTGGGGGCTGTCAACGTAGACCGTGCCCGGAGGCCAACCGAGGTCTTCCGGAGCGACGCTTCCGCCCAGCCGGAAGAGCTCCTCGGCAAGGCCGGATGCCCGGTGAATTCCCTTCGCAACGTCCATCCGCGCCAGCTGCTCGCCGACCACGACCACACCGTCGGACCGCCGCGCCAAATCCCACACTCTGCGACGCAGCTCGCTCACGACCGCGCTGCTGCCGGCCAGGTAGAACCCGAGATCAACGGATCGAGGGCGGAGGAGCTCGATCGCGCCCGCAAAAGCGCCGTCTTCCCCGGCCAGCGGAATGACCGACACCTCCAGCTCGACCGCCCCTCCGTCCTTGCGCCGATAGATGGCCGGAAACCGTTCCACCAGCTCGGCACCCTCCTCGAGGGCAACGGTCAGCGGACAGGCGCCCTCGCAGTCGGCACCTCGGGTCGTCAGCCGGCACCGCCCGTCGATGCGATCGTCCGGACCGTAGCCGAGCAGACGGCGAGCCTGCGGGCTGACGTAGACGAGGTTGCGATCAGCATCCATGACGATGGCGGCAGCCTCTAGGCGTTCAACGACCTGCGGCCATGTCGCTGCCAAACTCATTCGCAGCTGCTTTTCGACCTTCACGCCCAAGGGAACAGCCCCTTCGAGGCGACCATTCCGGAGGAAACGGGGTGCCAGCCCCTCGCGGCCGCTGGCCGGCCGTGATGGTCCGGGAGCTGGGTTCCTACCGCTCCAGCTCCATGCCGGGCTCCGCTTCCGGCTCGGGATCCGAGAACAGCAGCGCCGCACTCTCGATGGGCACGAACATCGCGTGCTTCTGCCCCTTCACGCTGACGTGCAGGTGGTAGTAGCCGTCCGTCGAGATGGCAACCAGGACAGCCGGCGTCCCCTTGGCGTCCACGAGCGGGCAGTACAACGACACCTTACCGGGAATCTCCATGTCGGCACCTCTGCGGAGGACTCTAGCCGCCGTACCGGTCGGGTGTCAAACTGATAACCCCTGCTATCATGGACTGGCTCAATCAGCCCTCAGCAACATGGGGCGACGTGACAAGGATGCCGCGATGACGGCGCACGGAATGACAAGATCCGGAGGCCCGACACCGGTGCCGGGATCCTCGGCCTTGGCGGTGGTGGCCGCTAAGAGTCTGCTCGGCCACCGACGGGTTTTTCGCGCCCTGGCCCCAGCCAGACGCCGGGGCTGAAAAGGATCGAGGGAGCGCGCGTGGCCATCCCCCTGATGAAGCAGATCGAAGGGAAGTACGAGATCCTCGAGAAGATGGGCGAGGGGGGGATGGGGTCGGTCTACAAGGTGCGTCACCGCGTCCTCGAAGAGATCCGCGTCATCAAGGTCATGCGTCAGCAGCTCGCCGCCGACGAGAAGCTGCGAGTCAGGTTCCTGCGAGAGGCCAAGACCGCGATCCGGCTGCGTCACCCGAACGTTGCCCAACTGTACGACTGCACCGTTGACGACGACGGCAACGCGTACATGGTGATGGAGTTCATCGAGGGCGTAACCTTCGAGCAGATTCTCGAGCAGATCGGCCCCCCCCCAACCGGCCTCGCCCTCGAGATGGCCGCGCAGTCGCTGAAGGCACTGGCTTCTCTCCACCGCAAGAAGGTCATCCATCGCGACATCGCCCCGGACAACTTGATGCTCTCGAGGAGTGAAGACGATGAGCCTCTGGTGAAGCTCATCGACCTGGGTATCGCCAAGACGCTGGAAGCGGACATCCACCTGACCGCGACCGGGATGTTCGTCGGCAAGCTCAGGTACTCGTCCCCGGAGCACTTCCAGCGTCAGGAAGGGGTTCCGATCGACGCCCGCTCCGATCTCTACTCCTTCGGCGTGGTGCTGTACGAGCTGCTCACCGGGCGCCACCCGATTTCGGGCACCAGCATGTCGGCATTGATCGCGGGACACCTGTTCCATCCCCCACGCAGCTTTGCCGAGACGGACCCCGATGGGAGGGTGCCGCAGGAGCTGCGGGAGATCGTGCTCAAGGCGTTGTGCAAGAGCGCCGACGACCGCTATCAGAGCGCATCCGACTTTCGTCAGGCTCTGGCCGTCGTACAAGAGGACTTCCCCATCGCCGAGCAGGATCTCGATCGTGCCCTGGCCCTACAGCCGCCGCCCACGATCCGGTTCCCCGTCGTCCGCCGTGGCAAGACTCAGGAGGAGCTTGACCGCCAGTTCGCCCCTATCCCCACGCCGCCGCCGGACATGGTCACGACGGCAACGCCGCCGCCGATTCCGGGCGCCGGCACCGTGGAGGAGGCGGACGCAGGGGCGGCCTCCGTAGCCGCCGAGCGGGAGGCAGCCGTTGCCGAGGCCGCTGCCGCGGTGGCGGCCGCCCTCACCGCAGGGGACCTGGACCGGGCCAGGCGGGAGCTCGATGCAGCGGTTGACCGCTTCGGTAAGGTCGAGCCGTTGCAGGAGGCCAGTGCGAAGGTGGCGGCCGAGGTGGCGGCCCGGCACAGTCGAGAGATGAGGGTCAAGGCGCTCGTCGACGAGGCGCGGCGTCAACTCGCGCGAGGCGAGCTCGAGGCGGCGCGGCAACACCTCGACAGCGCGGCCTCGATCGAGCCCTCCAGCTCGGTCCTCGACACCCTCCGCGGCGAGCTAGAAGCAGCGGCGCGGGCCCGGGAAGTCGAGCTTCAGCGAGAACGGCAGCTGGCATCGAAGGCACAGGAGATCGGCGCGCTCCTCAAGTCCAACTCGGTGGAGGAGGCCAGAGAGGAGCTGGAGAAGGCGGAGAGACAGTACGGCAGCGAGAAGGTCCTTCGAGATCTGCGATCCCGTCTCGGCAAGGCCGAGGAGGCAGAGCGCAAGCAACGCGTCGAGGCCATGCGACAGAAAGCCACCGACCTCCTCAGCGCGGGACGGCTGCGCGAGGCCGTCGCCCTGCTGGAACAGGCACTCGGGCTGGGCCTGTCGGATCAGGAAACGGCCCGCCAGCTGGCTGCCGCGCGGAGGAAGCTGCGAGAGGAAGAAGCGCGGCAGGAGCATGAGCAGGCCGTTGCCGCGGCGGCGCAGGCGATCGAGACTCATCTGGGCCAGGGAAGGCTCGATGATGCGTGGCAGGCGATCCAGTCCGCTCCCGACAAAATCGCCGCCAGCAAGGAGCTCGGCCGGCTGCGCGCCAAGGTCGAGGCGGATCTCAACGCCCGTCGCGAGCGTCAGAAGAAGGTTGAGGCCCTCCTCGACGAGGCCCGGCGCCGAATCTCCGCAGGCCAGCTGGACCAGGCCCTCGGGCATCTTCGCGAGGCCGAACGGCTCGACCCGTCAAACGAAGCCGCACGGAGTCTCAGGCACGAGACTGAGGGAGCGGTTCGGCAGCGTGAGGAAGCGCGTCGGCGCGAGCAGCTGGTGGCAGAGGCAAGCGCCCGCGTTCGCCGGCATCTCGACCAGGGCGACCTCGAACGGGCCAGCAGCGATCTCGCCAAGGCCGAGCAGGCGCTCGGCGACACTTCGGCCTTGAAGGCGCTGCGCGCCGACCTCGAAGCCGCGACGCAGCGGGCCCTCCAGGCGCGCCTCGAAACGCTGACCAGGAATGCACGGGAGCTCGCGGCGGCACACCGATTCTCCGAAGCGATAGCGAGCCTCCAGGAGGCTGGCGCCCTCGCTCCGACCGACAAGGCGGTCGCCCGGCTCCTCGGTGAGATGCGCGAGGCTCAGCGGCGTCACGTCGAGGAGCAGCGAAGGCGCCAGAAGCTGGCCAAGGCGATGGCCGAGGTCGAGAAGCTCCTGGCCGCCGGCAAGGCCAAGAAGGCCGACCGCCGCCTCGCTGCCGCCAAGCGGCAGCTCGCACCGGGCGACGAGTTCCAGGCTCTTGAGAAGAAAGTCAAGGCGGCGGTCGCAACACCCCGCGCCGCACCGGTGCGGCGTGGGAGGCGGCTCCTGCTGCCGATCGCCGCAGCGGTTGTCGTGATCGCTATCGGGCTCGCCGTGGTCCTGCTCCGAGGCACCGGCAAGGGACCGGCAGAAAGCCGAGGGGAGAGGGCCGCCCCGGTTGTCGGGACATCGACGCTGGTCATCGATGCCGTGCCGTGGGCGAAGATCACCGCCATTACCGACGCCCAAGGACAAGCCCAGCCGCTCCCGAGCGACGACACGACGCCGGCCGTCCTCACCCTGCCGCCCGGGACCTACACCCTGTCCCTCGCCCTCCCGGATCGACCGCAGCCGAGCACGGTGACGGTCACCCTCTCCGAGGGCCAGACCGTGCACGAAGTGGCGAGGCTCGCCAAGGTCGACGTCAACACGTTCTTCAAGCAGATGGGGTGGTGAAATGAGGAGACGACGAACCGTGCTCGCGCTGGTGCCGCTCGTCGTCGCAGTGGTGATGCAGCTTTCGCCGGAAGCGGCCTGGGCCGACTACAAGTCCGACTATTCACGCGGCCTCGAGGCGATCAGAGCCCAGCGCTGGTCCGACGCCGAGCAACTGATGTCGGCTGCGGTCGCAGGCAACCCGAATGAAGGGAGGGTGCGTCTGTATGGCATGCACTTCGAGCCGTACATCCCGTACTACTACCTCGGCCTGGCACGGTTCCAGCTCGGGGACTGCTCGGGTGCCCTGCAAGCCTGGGCAACCTCAGAGAGCCAGGGATTCATCTCCGACCTCCCCGAGTACAACGATCTGAAAGACCACCGGGCCGCGTGCCAAGAGCGTGTGGCCAGCGTCGAGCCAACGCCGAAGCCGACAACAAAGGTCCCTCAACGACCCGACGTCAGCCGCGCGCTAGAGGACTCCAAGGCCGGGCTACAGGCCGCCGAAGCCGCCGCAACCAGAGTCGGCGAGCTGCGCACACAGGCCGACTACGAACCCCTGTGGAAGGCCAACCCGGGCCTATCGAAGCGCGCCGAGGACGCCGCCGGAATCCTCGAGCAGGCGCGCGCGAAGCTACAGGCCGGGGAGAGGTCCTCCGACGAAGCCGAGCTGGCCGCGGCCGCGGCTCTCGCACAGCAGGCGACTGCGGCCTACGACGGGCTGAGACAGGACCTCGAGCAGCGACACCGGCAGGCTGCCCTGACCGTGCCGCCGAGCCCCACTCCGGAGCGCCAGGCAGCCAGGGCCACCTTGCCGCCCGAACCGACCCGACCACCGCTACCGACTTCAGCCGCGCCATCGTCTCCCACGAGGCAGGCGCGGCCCGAGCCGACGGCCGCCCCGCTGCGAGCGGCGCAGCCGCCGGAGAGGCTGAGAACGGCCGCCACAGCCTTCTTCGACGCCCAGTACGACATCACCCTGAAAACTCTTCAGGGAGCCACGTTCTCCGATGAGCGCGCGGTGGCCACGTCTCACCTGCTGCGCGCCGTCGCCACCTATGCCCTCTACCTTGCAGGCGGCGAGCAGGACAGCACGCTCCACGACACGGCGCTCGCGGAGGCCAAGCTGTGCCTGCGTATCCGGCCAGGGCTCCGCCTCGACCCATCATTGTTCTCTCCCCGCATCGCAGCTCTTTTCACAGAGGCGCGCTAGCCGGAACCGTTGCTGTATACTGGTATCACCAAGTAGCTAGAAGAGGTGAGAGCCATGGTGGGGGTCCTGCTGCTGGCGCTGGCGTTGGTGCCGGGGTCGGCGCCACAGGCCGGTGAGACGTGGTACAGCCACTACGAGCGCGGTGTGGAGCTGGTTGAGGGAGGCCGCGGCGCTCAAGCCGTGGCCGAGCTGGCGGAGGCCCTGCGCCAGCGGCCCGGGCCGGGGCTCAGGATCCGCACCTACGGCCTCCGCTACATCGACTACCTGCCCCACCTGTACATGGCCATGGCCGCTCACCTGCAGGGAAACGCCGAACGCGCCCGGCGCGAGCTCGACCTGTGTGACCAAGCGGGCGTCGCCGAGCAAAGCCAGGTGGGCCGTCCCCTCCTCCAGGCCTACCGACTCCTGCTCCGCAACGCTGAACCGACGGCGCGCGCGGATGCGCCGTCGGCTGCAACGGGAGACTCACACCATCGGTTCCGCCTGTTCGAGCGCCGGGCGGTGGTGCTGCCGAGGTCGGAGTTCCTGCGCCTGCGCAGCCAGGTCCTGCACCGTTGCGGGCTGCCCTCCGACATCCAGGACAACCACGCTCCGTGGTACTTCCACTACGAGCTGGGGCTGGCACTGGTCAGTCGGGGCGACCCCCAGCGCGCTCTCGATTCCCTGATTGCGGCTACCGAGCAACGGCCCATATCACAGCGGGACGCTCGAATGTATGGCATGTGGTTCACCGACTACCGCCCCTACTTCGAGATTGCGTTGGCCCACGCCGAGCTCGGGAACTGGGCCTGCGTCTACGACGCCCTGGAGCTGTCGAGCGAGCTCGGGGAGATCAAGGAGGGTGACGAGGATTTCGCGCGGTTTCGCCAGCTCTGGAACGAGGCTGCGACGCACCGGCAGGAGCCGGCGCCCTGAGGCTTCGGGCCGGATGAACGTCCGGGCCGAACAGAGTCTTCTCTGATCCGAAAGGAGGAAGAACGTGAAAACACGAACGATCGTCGGCGCAGTGGTGGTCCTCGGGGTCCTGCTCCTACCTCTCGGGGTGGCACAGGCACAGGACAGACCCGAGCTTCCGAGCGCCATCAGCTTTTCTGGCATCCCGTTCAACTTCGCCCCCCCGGGGGCGCGGTCCCTCGGCATGGGCGCAGCATTCATCGGCATCGCAGACGACGCCACCGCAGCCGAAGCGAACCCTGCGGGCTTGACCATCCTCACACGTCCCGAGGCGTCGGCCCACTTCCGTTTCAGCTCGTACAACATCGATTTCTACAACCCCACGGCATACGACGTCCAGTCGGCGTATGACCAGGGCAACGGCATCGGCACCTACGACCAGTCGGTATCGACACCGTCCTTCTTCTCGTTCGTCAAGCCGTTCCGCGGGGTTGTGCTGTCGGTCTACTACCAGCAGGCCGCCGACTTCAAGGGGACGGCGAGCTTCGGGGCGTTCGACAGCTTCTTCACGGATCAGTACACGGTGACTGAAAACGTGAAGTTCCAGCTCGAGCACATCGGTGTGTCACTGGCCTTCCGCCTTGGTGACCGTGTGGCGCTCGGCTTCTCTGCGCGCAACAGCCGTCTCAGCCTGAGGTCGCTCGACGAGCTGCGCGTCGACTACTGGCGAGACCTCCCGGATGAGCCGAACGTCACCGACTACTTCGGCCTCGCCACCCGTTTCGACGACCACGACACCGCACTGACCTACAACATCGGCCTTCTCATTAACCCGAACGGGAAGTTCTCGATGGGCGTGGTCTACAAGAAGGGCGGGAAGTACAACCTCAACGGCATCTTCGAGGGCTTCGACGTCTGCGAGGGCACCGGCTGCTACCCGAACCCGTTCTTCCTTCCCGGCCAGGTCGCGGTAAAGACCACCTTCCGGGTGCCCGACGTCATCGGTATCGGCTTTGCCTTGCGTCCCTCCGACCAGCTGACCTTCGCGGCGGATGCGGTGCAGATCTCCTACTCTGACCTCCGGTTCGAGGGACAGACTGAGAAACTCGACAACGCGGTTGAGGCTCACTTCGGTTTCGAGTACACGTTCTTCCCCGGGGGCGGCGAGATTCCGTTCTCGATCCGGGCCGGCGTGTTCACAGATCCCGACCACGACGGTTACGCCCAGATCAACAGCGACGACACGCACTACACGATCGGCGCCGGCGTGGTCACCAAGGGCAACTTCCAGATCGATGTCGCCTACAGCTTCAGCGACCGTGTCGACGAGGGCATCCTGTCCTTCGTTTACCGCTTCTGACCTCAGCCGAAGCAGGCGGGGGCGTGCTGCCCCCGCCTGCTCTCGATCACTTCCACTCCGGCAGGCGGGAGGGCGTCCACGGTGCTCCCAGCGCTTCGAGACGGTCCTCCACCCGTTTCAGGTCGACGTCCAGAAGCTGCCTGAGATCAGCCAGGGTCTTGGTGAACGCCTCGGAGGCGTAACGGTAGCCGTCCTCCTGGGTCTTGGTTGGCGGCTCGGTCGAGCTCCACTGCCCACGAACGATCTCTTCCACCCTCTGCAGGATCGAGGGGGGCGCCGGTGTCCACCGCTTGGACCGTGTGCGGTCCCCGCTGAGGTCGGTCATTATGGAGTCCAACCGCCCCTCGAGGCCTGCCACGTCGCCCAGCAGGGCGGGATCGGCGCCGGGGGTCGCCAGCAGGGTCTTGTGCACCAGCTTGAGCCGGTGCTGTGCCTCCTTGGCTGCCTCGAGAGCGCCGTGGACCGCGCCGCGCAGATGCGCCACCTTGGCTCGGAAGGCGGCCACCGACGCCGTGACCTGCATCTCGGCTGGGTACAGCGGCTTGACCTCGAAGCCGACGGGGTCGCCGACCTCCTTCAGCGCGCCGTCAACCATCAGGCCGAGAGTGACGGTGTACGCGCCCGGCAGAACCATCGGCCCGCGCTGCCGCCCGGCCCACGGCGCCCGGTGCTTCTGCTCGCCCAGGCTGACCGGGGTCGCAGCCGGGTAGCGCAGATCCCACGCTACGCGATGGAACCCTTTGCTGTGCGGCCCGGTGATGCGGCTGACCACGTTGCCGTCGGCATCGCGCACGGTCAGGACGACGGCCGGTGGGATCTCCTGGTCCTCGGCTCGCAGCTCGTCCCAGCTCGGGTACGGCGCGGTGGAGCCGGCCTTGCGAGCCTTCTTCTCGGCCTCGCGTCGGCGTTCGGCGCGCGTCTTGAGGCCGTCCTTGAGGTAGTAGGTCACCTCGGCGCCAAACGGCGGATTCGGGGCGGCGAAGAACGCGTCACCGAGGAAGCCGGTGCCGCGGATTCCAAACGGCCTACGGGGTACGTACAGCAGGGCATCCCTGACAGGGAAGAGAGCCGTTTCCTGCTCAAGCACCTGCCTGCTCATTCCGCGCAGCGACGAGTAATCATCGAAAACGTAGAAGCCACGGCCGAAGGTTGCCAGGATCAGATCGTTCTCACGTTTCTGGATTGCAAGGTCGCGGACAGCGATGGTCGGCAGGCCGCCCTTGAGCTGGGTCCAGGTGCCACCGCCGTCATCGCTGAAGTAAAGCCCGAACTCGGTGCCGAGAAAGAGCAGTTTCGGGTCCTTGAAGTCCTCGGCGATGGCGTGGACGTACTGGCGGTCGGGCAGGTTTGAGCGCAGCGACGTCCAGGTGTGCCCTCGGTCGGTGCTCTTCAGCACGTAGGGTGCGAAGTCGCCCTGCTTGTGGTTGTCAAAGGCCGCATAGACAGTGTCCGGATCATGCTGTGACGGCACCAGAGCCGAGACGTAGCTCTTGTCGGGCACACCGGGAACAGACTCGATCGCCCGCCAGTGTGCGCCGCCGTCCTCCGTGACCTGGATGAGACCGTCGTCGGTGCCGGCGTACAGGAGCCCCTCGACGAGCGGTGACTCGGCCAGCGACACGATGTTCCCGTAGGGCGAGGTGGAGGCGTTCTTGGCCACCGCGTCGACCTCCCAGACCCGATCCATGATCGGCAGCGAGTTGCGGTCGAGCTGCCTTGTCAGGTCGGGGCTCACCGCCTTCCAACTCGAGCCGCGGTCGTCGGAGCGGTAGATCCTCTGCGCCGCGAAGTACAGGCGGGTGTGGGAGTGCGGGCTGATGATCAGGGGCGAGTCCCAGTTCCAGCGTAGCGGCGGCTCCCCAGGAGCGGGCTGCGGCTGGATGTCGACCATCTCGCCGGTGCGGCGGTTGTATCGCACCAGCCCTCCGTACTGCGACTCGCTGTACACCGTGTCGGGATCCTGGGGATCGACCGCGGGCCGGAATCCGTCGCCGAACACGGTCACGAACCAGTCTGTGTCCGTGATCCCGGTGTCATTGGTGGTGCGGGACGGCCCGCCGAGTGTGGCGTTGTCCTGAGTACCGCCGTACACGAAGTAGAACGGCTTCGAGTTATCGACCGCGACGCGGTAGAACTGGGTCACCGGCAGGTTGCCGGCAAACCTCCATGTGGCTCCCCGGTCCCAGCTCTCGTAGAAGCCGCCGTCGCAACCTGCGCGCAGGTGGCGCGTATCGTTCGGGTCGATCCACAAGGCGTGGTTGTCCACGTGCTTGTGGCGTTCCGGAACCCTGGTCCAGGTCTTGCCCCCGTCCTCCGTCACGTGCATGAAGGTGTCCATGGAGTAGACGCGGTTGGAGTCCTTCGGATCGCAGAACAGCTCGTTGTAGTACTGGGGGCTGCCGGAGACGTAGTCCGAACGCTTCTCCCAGGTCTCACCACGGTCGGTGGAGCGAAACACCCCGCCTTTGTCCTCGGCGGCCTCGATGATGGCGTACAGGATGTCCGGATCCGAGGGCGCGAGGGCCAGGCCGATGCGCCCGAGGTCGACGTTCTTGGGCAAGCCGTTGGTGAGCTTGCGCCAGGTGGCGCCGGCATCGGTCGACTTGTAGATCGCTGACTCCGGGCCACCGTCGACCAGCGACCAGATGTGGCGCTGCCGTTGGTAGGCGCTGGCGTAGAGCACGTCGGGATTACGCGGGTCGATGATGACCTCGTTGACTCCGGTGCGCGGGCTGATGTCCAGGACCTTCTTCCAGGTCGCTCCACCGTCCGTGGTCTTGTACAGCCCACGGTCGCCGCCATCCCGCCACAACGGCCCCTGCGCCGCCACGTACACCACGTCCGAGTTCCGGGGATCGATGGCAATCCGCCCGATGTGCTCGGAGCTCCCCAAGCCCATATTCTTCCAGTGGGCACCGCCGTCCGTGGTCTTGTACACGCCGTCTCCGAATGAGACGCTGCGCTGACTGTTGTTCTCGCCGGTCCCAACCCACACCACGGCCGGGTTCCTCGGATCGATCGTCACGCACCCGATGGAGTAGGAGCCTTCCTTGTCGAACACCGGCGTGAACGTGGTCCCGCCATTGACGGTCTTCCACACCCCGCCCGAGGCGGCCGCAATCCAGAACTCGGAGGGGTGGCCCGGGTTGGTCGCGATGTCGGCTATCCTTCCGGAGGTCAGGGCCGGGCCAATCCCCCGCAGCTTGAGACCCGAAAACGTCCCTGCAGAGAGCAGGTCGGCCTTCTTTTCCGCCGCCGGCTTCTTGTCTTTCGTTCTGGCGGCGGTAGCGGTTGCGGGCGGCACTGCAAGCAGGCAGGCACACGCCAGGATCAGGGTCGGTCGCATCTCACACCTCCTGTATCAACGGTTCAGGGAACACCAAGTCGATGCTCCAGACTGGGCTTCGGCCAGCGCCGCTCATGGCTCGGCGCCTCACGGCTGGCGCACCGGTCCTTTCGGCAGTCGGTACTCCTCGCCCTTGTCGCGCACGACACGCTTCAGCCATTCCTCCGGGTAGCCGACCTCACGCGGACGGCCTTCCTCGTCCTTGACGTAGCCGTCGTTGTACTTGGTCAGCAGGTCTTCCCCGAGCTCCCGCCAGCGTCGGACCACTTGCTCGCCGTGGCTGACCGAGTAGTCGGTGAGGTAGCGGACCATGAGGCCTGGATCGCTGCGGCTCAGCTCGAGCGCCGTCCGCTCGACAGCAGGCTGCAAGGCCAGAACCGTACCCTCGAGCTCCCTCTGGACCGCCTGGATGTCCTTGATCATGTACGAGTACTTGAGATTGGCGATGTTGGCAACAAAGTTGAAGACCCACCAGGCAGAGTCCCAGGAAAAGTGCTGCAGGCTGCCCACGGAGTACGCCGCCGGGACCTCGGTGATCCCACAGTAAAGGGGCGTGTAGCAGGTGGTGAATGTGTCGTCCACTCCGTACCAGAGTACACCGCCGATCGGATCCGGGAGGCCCGCTCGTGACTGCGACACGAAGGAGAACCCGGTCTGCTGCGTCGAGATGGGCCTCTCCCAGCCGTACTGCACACCATCCACTTTCCAGGAGATCGGCCGCCACCTGTTGGGGTCGGCAAACGGCCCCGCGTCCACGCCCTTGGTCATGTCGATCTCGGTTCCCTCGTAGTGATCGCGCATCAGGGCCATCACATCCGCCACCGATAGCTTGTGGTCCGGCTTGACCCATAGGGGATAGGGCTCGGCATCCGGCTGTCCACGGCTGGAGTCGATGGTGAGGCCGAGCGAAGGGGCAACGCGGCGAAGGATGCTCCATACCCGCGTCGCCGAGTAGCGGATGTGCTGCGGCGCGGGCGGATCGTAGGCATCGTTAAACCGGAACGGCCGGCCTGAGGCCGGATCGTAGTAGCCGTGCTCGACAGCAAACGAGACCACATTGTCGGAGTGCAGACAACCCTCGTGATCCTCCATCGGCACTTCGCGGATTCGCGAGCGGTTGGCATGACAGGAAACGAAACCGTCCGGCACCCGCCGTGCCGCCCAGATGGCACCATGTCCGCCGGGACCCGGGCCGATCATCTCCAGGATCCAGGCTTCGTTCTTGTCGCCGATTGAGAAGGTCTCGCCGGTCGAGGCGTAACCGTACCGATCCACGAGATCGGTCATCACCGCAATCGCCTCCCGGGCAGTCCGTGCCCGCTCCAGCGCGAGGTGCATGAGCGTCCAGTACTGAAGCAACCCGTCCCGGTTGACGAGTTCCTCACGCCCGTCAAACGTCGTCTCGCCTATCACCAGCTGGTGCTCGTTCATCAGGCCGACCACGGCATAGGTGTGCGCGACCTGGGGAATGGTGCCGCGGACCTTCCCGTGCCAGTCCTTGATCTCGATCACCTCCCCCGGCTTGTGATCCGCCGCCGGCGTTCGCTTCAGAAGCGGGTGAAACTCCCCATCACAGGAGTACGTGATGATCACCGACCCGTCGGACGAAGCACCGCGCGTCACCAGGATGCTAGTACACGTCTCACCGACGGTCGCCACCAACCACAGCACAGCCACGATCAGTCCGGCCACTCTCCGTCTTTTCATCGCGACCTCCAGAGACAGACACCCCGGTGATGGTATCACCGCCCCGCTTCTGCCTCGGAAGCAACAATCAACGACGTTTGCACGCTGCATTCCATTGGCGATAGAATGTTTCCATGTAATCCAGTGCGGTAGGAGCCGGGCCAGAGCCGGCGCCGCGACATCGAGCTGGAGAAAGGTCGGTTGTGACACTCGAGGACAAGCCGGCACCGGCAGAGACCTCGCCGGAGCGGTCGATGCGCGTTCTCATCGTTGACAGAACCGCAGAGGACCACCGGTTTGTCGAGGTGGCACTGAGAAAGGGCTTCCCCGGCGCCGAGGTCGTCCGCGTGTCGGGGCCGTCTGAGCTCGAGCACGGCCTCGCCGGCCAGGAGCCCGATCTCGTCGTCTCCGACGATGAGCTCGGCTGGAGCAGCGGGTTGGAGGTCTTGCACCTCGTGCGCGAGCGCTGGCCCGCGATCCCGGTGATCATGTTCGCCGGCACGCCCAGCGCGGAGACCGCGGTGGCTGCCATGAAGGCCGGCCTCGATGACTACGTGCCGAGGTTTCCAGAGGGCGGCGACCGGCTGGCGACAGCGGCAGCCGTTCTGCTCGAACGGCCTGTCGCCGGGCGGAGAGCCGACCTCGCCGAGCGCCGACTGCAGGAGTTCGTGGACACCCTCCCGATCGGCCTCTACCGGAGCACTCCCGATGGCCGGCTGCTGGCGGCGAACCCGGCCTGTGTGGCTCTCTTGGGGTACTACAGCGAGGAGGAGCTGCTCGGTCTTCACCTCGCCGACCTGTACGCCGACCCGGCCGACCGCGAGCACTGGACGAACAGGCTGCGCGTAGAAGGTGTGGTAGTCGGTGTCGAGATCCAGCTGAGACGGAAAGACGGACGCACGATCTGGGCCAGGGATACGGCACGGGCAATTGATGCCGACGACGGCACCACGGTCTTCGAGGGCGCCCTCGAGGACATCACCGCCGAACGTGAGCTCCACAAGACAATCGAACGCGCGAAAATGGAGTGGGAGCGGACTTTCGACGCAGTCCCGGATCCGATGATGTTGACCGACCAAGACTTCACGATCCGCCGCGTCAACTGGGCCATGGCCGACCTCGTGGGCTCGACCCCTCAACAGCTCGTCGGCGTCTCTTGCTGCCGGGCGCTGCACGGTCTCGACGAACCGCCACCCGCCTGCCCAAGAGAGACGATCACGCCCGGCCACATTCACACCCTGATGTGGGGGCCCGAGCAGGGATTGCCGGGTCACTTCATGACCAGCATGTCACCCCTGTTCGATGCCGGCGAATCGGTGACCGGCTACGTGCACGTACTTCGCGACGTTTCCGAGCTGAAACGGCTGGAAACCGAGGCCCGTCACAGCGAGCAGCGTTTCCGCGCCCTCGCCGAGGCCAACCTCGGCGGCGTCTACATCATCAAGGGTACCCTGTTTAGCTACGTCAACCCTTCGTTCGCCAACCTCTTCGGCTACGCACAAGGCGAGATCATCGGTCGCCTCGGCCCGGCGGATTTGACCTGCCCCGAGGATCGTCCAATCGTCGCAGAGCACATCCGGAGGCGCCTGGCGGGTGAGACGGAAAGCGCCCGCTACTCGTTCAAGGGTCTGCGCAAGGACGGCGGCGTGATCCACACCGAGGTGCTGGGCCGCCGCGTCGAGCTCGGTGACGAGACCGTCATCCTCGGCACCCTCCTCGATCGCACCGAGCAGGTGAAGACCCAGAACGCTCTCAGGGAGAGCGAGGAGCGGCTGCGGACGCTGATCGACGCCTCGCCCGACGTCATCTACTTCAAGGACGCCCGGGGCGCCTGGCTCGCGGTCAACCGCAACGGTGTCCGCGCCTTCGAGCTGGAAGGTTCGAGCTACCTGGGCAAGACGGACACTGAGCTGGCCGAGGAGAATCGAACCTACCGCGAGGCTCTTCTCGCTTGCGCGGCATCCGACGAGGTGGCCTGGCTGGCCGGCGAGATGACGCAGGTCGACGAAGTCGTCCCGCATCGGGACGGCACCGAGCACGTCTACGACCTGATCAAGATTCCCCTCTTCAACGAGGACGGCAGCCGCAAGGCCCTCGTCGTGCTCGGTCGGGACGTGACCTCGCGGGTACGCGCCGAGCGCGAGCTGACAGACATGCATGGCCGCCTCGAGAGCCTCATCGAGAGCCTCCCGCAAGGACTCCTTCTCCTCGATCCGTCACAGCGGGTCATCATCTCCAACCCGGCCGCGAGGAAGGCGATCGGAGCCCTTGCACCCGAGTTCCGCACGCCGGATCCCCTCGTCCGGTTGGGCACGCTCTCCCTCGCCGAGCTGCTCGAGGATCCTGATCCCTCGAGTCCGAAGGAGGTCACGGTCGGTGAGCCGCCGTCGCAGCATGTGTTCGAGGTGCGGGCGCACGCGGTCGCCTCAACCGGCAGAGCCGAGTGGGCGCTCGTCGTCCAGGACGTGACCGAGGTGAGAGAGGCGGCGCAACGGCTGCAACGCCAAGAGCGGCTGGCCGCGATTGGTGAGCTCGCGGCCGGGATCGCTCACGATTTCAATAACCTTCTCCAGGCCATCACGTTGAGCGCCGACATGATTGCGAGCCGGATACCGGCACAGGACTCGAGCGCCGGCTTCGCCCTGACGATCCGCAACCAGGCCCAGCGCGGCGCCAACCTGGTCCGCCAAATCCTCGATTTTTCGCGTAAAACGATCCGGAGGCCGCAGCCTGTTGACGTGGCCGTCTTGTTGACAGAGGCCGCGCGGCTACTTCGTAGCACGATCCGGGAGAACGCTGTTCTCGGGCTCGAGTGTGCCTCCAAACCCCTGTTGGTGACCGGGGATCCCGCACAGCTGCAGCAGATGATCACCAATCTGGTCGTCAATGCAGCCGACTCGATGCCGAACGGCGGCCGTATTGATATCCGTGCCGACCTGCAGACCTTTGCCGGCCGCCGAAAGCCCCCGCTGGCCGGCCTCCCGGTGGGCGAGTGGGTCGTGATCGAGATCCGCGACACCGGCAGCGGAATGACCAAAGAAGTTCAGGCCCGGATCTTCGAGCCGTTCTTCACCACCAAACGCGAGAAGCACGGGACCGGTCTCGGTCTGGCCCAGGTCTACGGTATCGTCAAGCAGCATGATGGCTTTATCGACGTCGAGAGCAAAGTCGGTCGGGGCACTCGCTTCGTCATCTACCTGCCTGCCGGCGCGCAGACCGCCGCCGAGGAAGAACTGGCTCAGGAGAGCGCCATCCCCCGCCAGCCCAGCCGCGAACAGACCGTGCTCGTCGCCGAGGACGACCCGAGCGTACGCAGCGCCGCACGCTCGGCCCTCGAGACTCTCGGCTACTCGGTGCTCGAGGCCGGCGACGGCCGCGAGGCGCTCCGCCTGTGGCGCGATCACGGCGACGAGGTCGTCCTGGTGCTCACCGACGTGGTCATGCCTGGCATGGGCGGCCTCGAGCTCACCCGGCGCCTGCAGGCCATCGGGGCGTCGGCCGAGATCGTGTTGATGACCGGTTACCCCCTCGATCCCGACTCCGGAGAGCACCTTGACCTTGGCATCCGCCGCTGGCTTCAGAAGCCGTTCACGGTCGCGCAGCTTTCATCCGTCATCCGCGACGCCACCTCTAGGACCGCGAGCTAGTTACTGCAGGGTCTTCAAGTACCGGAACA
>JAJDNH010000159.1 GCA_022340775.1 Acidobacteriota bacterium | reverse complement strand
CGTGACCTCGTACGGCTGTGCCATCCCGCTGGTCTCGTCGACGCAGGTCCCGCCCAGCTTGAGCCGGCGGCTCAAGGCGCCGGCCTCAGCGGAAACCTCGGCCGGCCCGCGCCCCGGCCTCAGCATGAGCACCCCGATGGTGACGGCGACGGTCGAGAACACGAAGTAAAGAACTCTGTGATCGACCACACCGGCCAGGGTGGCTCCAACCAGCGCCCCGCTCACCGTGGCCAGCTCGAGGAAGAGCGCGAGCCGTACGTTGACCAGCCCCTCCTGCAGGAAGCGGAGCGCCGAGCCGCTCGAGGTGGCGATCACGGCCACGATCGAGGCACCGATGGCGTAGCGAATGTCGACTCCGAGCACGAGGGTGAGTGCCGGCACCACGATGATCCCACCCCCCAGTCCCAGCAGCGCCCCGAGGATACCGGCGACAACTGCAAGCGCGAAGGCGGCGAAGGCGAACTCGAGGGGTGTCATCTGCGATCCCCCGCGCTCACCCCACGAGTCGCTCCCGTCACCGCTCTTATCGCCACCCGACCATCTTACAGCGGGCGGGCATCCCGGTGTGAGGTTGACAAACTACCGAGGTAGTATTACCTTGGTAGTTGATTTGGAGGAACGATGACGGATCGAACCACTCTCGGAGACCTGCAGCATGCCATCATGCGGGTGTTGTGGCGCCGCGGCGAGGCCACCGCCGCCGAGGTTCACGCCGCGCTCGAGCCCGAGCGCGGGCTGGCCCCGACCACGATAGCTACCATGTTGCGCAAGATGGAGACCAAGGGCGTGATTGAACACCGCGTCGAGGGCCGGCAGTTCATCTACCGGCCGACCGTCAGCGAGGCGGAGGTGCGCCGCTCGATGGTCGACGAGCTCGTGGACCGGGTATTCGCGGGCGATCCGACGGCTCTGGTCGGGCACCTGTTGGCCGAGCACCGGGTGGAACCGGAGGAGCTCGATCACGTACGTCAGATCATCGAGGACGCGAGCGACCGCGAGGAGGAAGCGACATGACCAGCACCCTCATGACCATCACCGGGACCACGGCCTCATGGCTGCTGACCTACGCCCTGCACAGCACCGTCCTGCTCGGCCTCGCGTGGCTCGCTACCAGGATCCTCCGAGGCCGTCGCCTCGCTCTCGAGGAGCTGGTGTGGCGCGCCGCCGTCCTCGGCGGCCTGCTCACCGCTTCGTTGCAGGTCGGGCTCGGCGTCGGCTCCGGGGCGCTTGATCTCACGGCCATGACACGGCCGGTGGCGCCGACCGGCGTCGAGACCACGATCGTCGCTACACCAGAAGCGTCGCCTGCAGGCATCGGCCAGCCGGCGCAACCAGCCACCGCTACACCGACCACAGAGGTCGGAGCGCTGTGGCCGTGGGCCCTTCTGCTGCCCTGGGTCATCGGCGCGGCGCTCGGTATCGTGCGCCTCGGCCGCGCCGCCGGCGACCTCCGTCAGCTGCTCGCCGACCGCCTACCGGTGGCGGGCGGGCCCCTGGCGGCGGCCTTGAGACGCTTGCTACAGCTTCTCCCCAAACCGCCGGCGGTGGCCCTTTCGAGCTCGCAGGCGCTGCCGCTCCCAGTCGCGGTCGGCGTGCGTCACCCCGAGATCTGTGTGCCCGAGCGCGCTCTCGCCGAGTTGCCCCCGCTTCAGCAGGAGGGGCTCTGTGCGCACGAGCTCGCCCACCTGCTGCGTCGAGACCCGGCGTGGTCCTTGCTGCTCGCCGCAGTGGAGGGTGTGCTGTTCTTCCAGCCGCTCAACCGCATCGCACGGGTCCGCCTTGGCGAGCTGGCGGAGTTTCGATGCGACGACTGGGCCGCGCGCTCCACCGGTCGGCAGCACGAGCTCGCCCGCTGCCTGGCAACGGTGGCCGAGTGGGGCTATTCCGGGTCCCGTTGCCCACTGCCCGCCGCCTCGCTGCTCGGCTCGTCACGGCTGGCGCAGCGGGTCCGGCGGCTCATCTCCGGCGTCGCTGTCGAGGACGGCATCGGCAGGCCGCGTGGGGCCGTGGCCGTCGCCGGCGTCCTATTGATCGGGTTCGCACTCGTATTGCCCGGTGTCGGCTCGGCCCGCGCGATGGCGCAATCCGCCGCTGCCGGAGAGCACGGCAGCCCGGGCTCCGTCGAGCAACCGCGGCCCACGGCCGCAGCACGGGTTGTGCAGACGTCAGCCGTGGCGGCGGCCCCGGCTCCTGCTCCGGCACCGGCCCCCGCTCCCGTTCCCGTGAGGTCCCTACAAAAGCCGCAGCACCACAAAGCACACCGCAACGAGAGGGCAGCGGCGGCGAACGACGAGGAGGTAAACGCCATTCACGCCGAGATGAGCCGCCTGCAGGCTGAGGTTGACCGCCTGTCCGCGCAGATCGAAAAGCGTGCTCAGCACCTCGTGCAGGCGCACCTTCCCGATGAGGCCGAACTGCGCCGCATGCAGGAGCAGGAGCAGAAGCACGAGGAGCTCGCCCGACAGCTCGAGGAGGAGATCCGGCAGATGAAGCTGCCAGATATCGACACCAGCGGCCTCGAGAAACAGATCGACAGACTCGCCGACGAGCTTGAGCGCGCCCATCGTGAGCAGGCAAGCGCCGCTGAGCAGGAGCGGCTCCGCAGCGAGCTTGAGAAGACCAGCAAGGAGCTAGCCGACCGGCTGCGCCCGTCCAAGGAGGCGATGCACAAGATCCAGGAAAAGGCGCGCGCGATGGCTGAAGCCATGAAGCCCACCCAGGAGGAGGCCCGCCGGTTCGCCGAGCAGGCCCGCAAGGCGGCCGAGCAGCTGCGGCCCCAGCAGCGGGAGCTCGAGCAGCTGCAGCAGCAGCTCGTGAAGCACACCGAACGCCTGCGAGAGCTCGCTCGACAGTTGGCCGCCCGCCATGGGCTCGTCGAGCACGGCGAACCGGCTGCGCCGCCACTGCCACCGGCACCACCCCTCGCACCGGAGTCCGACGAGCATCCGCCCGCACCGGCACCTCCGGCGCCGGTACTGCCTCTCCCCGCACCACCGGTGCCGACGCCAAAACCGGCTTAGCCGAAGTGACCCCCGCCCTGCTGGTCGCGGGGGAGGGAACCTAACCACCACGGATTTCACAGATTCCACAGATCTCAGAAACGAGCAGCGGTAGCCCCTACCGGCTCGGGATAATCTGAGGCCAACGGCATCAGGCTGAGCGCGCACGGGTACCAAACAGCCAGTCAGTGCTCTTTTTCGGGTCGGTGTAATCCGTGTAATCCGTGGCTCTCTTCTTCACACGCTGGCAGCGAGCCGGCACGAGCCTGATCTAGAGGGCAGCCGGGGCCTCGAGCTCGATTCATGGCTACTTCGGCGCGCCGCCGAGGGTCACGCGAGAGCCGCCCTCGACCACCTCGAACGTGAAGCGGGCATCGAAGTAGACCGCAATTGCACGGTCAGTGACCACGTTCTGCCAGTCGGGACGGCCGTCGTGGTCGCGATCCGGCCCGTCCGACAGGGTGCGCTCGCGTGCCGGCACGAACCTCCACTTCGTGGCAGCGTTGCGAACCGCATCCAGAAGCAGGTCGAGCCAGGGACCAGCGTTCGAGGTAGAGACCGGGCTCGGCCTCACCCGCGACACCCGGCCGTCTGTGCCGACCGTGATCCTGACCGCCACGGTGGTGCTCACCGGCGCAGCGACGACCAGCTCCTGAGGGACCGCCGGCATCTCGAGCTCCTTCGCCGCAGCAGGTCTCGTTCGCTCGATCGAGGTGCTCGCCGGCATCGACCCACCTGGTGACGGAATGACCTCGAAAGCTACCCTGGAACGCGGGGCGGGCGGAGGCGTCGCCGCTCTCGGAATCGAAACACAGGCAACCGACGCGGCGAGCAGCAGCGCCGTCGCCGCTGGCAAGGCGCTATCAATCAAAGTTGCGGCCTCCTGCCCCACCCTACAGAGCTGGCGAAAGCGGCAAAATGTGTACAGACTGCTGCCGTGTTGTCGCTTCAGGCATCGTTCGCCGGCAGCTTGCCGAGAAGCCGCCACAAACCGCGGTGGAGACGGTGGAAGAACCCTGTTGGCTCGGCGAACATGAGGATGCACTCCCCGGCCACCGCGCCGAGGCCGGCCTCCCGGCAGAGGCGCAGCGCCTCGGGCGACTCGGCGCCCTGCTGCATCCACACCCGCGGGATGCCCGCAGCGACTGCCTGGACCACCAGGCGCTCGGTCTGGGCCGGGGGCACCACCAGGACCAACCCGCCGACCTTGGCGGGCAGCCGCGCCAAAGACGGCACACAAGGAACGCCGTCGACGGCTTCGGCCTCCGGATGTACCGGAATGACCTCGTAGCCCTTCATTCGAAGCTCCCTGAGGATCGTGTTCCCGAACTTCTTCCCCGAGCGCGACGCACCGGCCAGGGCCAGGGTGCGTTGGGCCAAGAATGCGTCCACCGCTGCACGCGACGTCATACCCTCCTCCAGGTACGGCCTCTCACCGGAACATCATTGATACACACCATTGTCGCAGACCCGTTCCCCTGACTGCCGCCCAGGCGCCGGAACGACCGTCGCTACCACATTGGAACAACGTGCGCCCTTCTTGCGTAGCTCCCAGCGGAGGCTGTCATGAGCGGTACATCGAAAGCCACCGTCGCCGGCGTACTGGACATCGCTTCCGGGATCTCTGCAGTGATCGGCGCCGCCGTGCTGGGCGGAATGGGGGTCATCGGCTTCAGCGTGCTCGCCTCGGAGGCAACCGAAGTGGGCTTCATCAAGGTGCTGCCGCTGGCCGTACTCGGCCCGCTCGCGCTGCTCTTGCTCGTCGCGGGGGTCGTCGCCATCGTCGGCGGCATCGCGGCCCTCAGGTGCAGCAGCTGGGGGTGGGCGGTGGCCGGATCGGTGGCGTCCCTGTTCGCATTTCTCCCCGCCGGCATTGCAGCGGTCATCCTGACGATCCTGGCCGAAGAGGAGCTCCGAGCGGCCTCTCAGAAGAACTAACGCCCGCGCTGACCGAAGAGGTGCTTCCTGGCCTCCTCGTCGAGAGGGCTGGTCTGCCGCAGCTGCTCGCCAACCACCAGCCCCCGTTGGACAGCGGGTCGCTCGGCCACGGCCGCAAACCAGCGCTCGAGGTTGGGGAACTCGGCCAGGCTCATCCCCTGGCGCTCGTGGGGCACGATCCACGGCCAGGATGCGATGTCGGCAATCGAGTAGGCGCCGCAGATGTACTCGCGGCTCTCCAACCGGCTGTCGAGCACTGCGTACAGCCGGTGGGTCTCGTCGGTGTAGCGATCGATGGCGTAGGGGATCTTCTGGGGAGAGTAGATCCTGAAGTGGTGGTTCTGCCCCAGCATCGGACCCAGGCCGCCGACCTGCCAGAACAGCCACTCAAGGACCTCGAAGCGGCCGCTGACATCCGCCGGTAGCAGCCGGGCCGTCTTCTCCGCCAGGTAAAGGAGGATAGCCCCGCTCTCGAACACGGCCAGCGGCCCGTCGCCCCCGGTTGGCTGGTGATCGACGATCGCCGGGATCTTGTTGTTGGGGCTGATGGCCAGGAAATCGGGTGCGAACTGCTCCCCCCTGCCGATGTTGACGGGCTTGACGTTGTACTCCAGGCCCAACTCCTCGAGCGCAATGCTGATCTTCCATCCGTTCGGCGTCGGCCAGTAGTAGAGATCGATCATGAGGTCTCCCTGAGGCTCCGGCCCGGCTCAAACCGCATGCGCTGCGGGCCGTGCGAACCTCCTGGCTGGAGGAACGACGCTCGCGCATCCTCGATTCCGGAGCCTGGATGCCGTCCCGGCTCCCTCCCTGCGCAGACTCCGATCAGATCCACCCATCAACCGTCGGCCTCTGCTTCCACGCCTCTGCCAGGGCGGTGCCGCCGGTAGTAGCGGCGCGCCTTCGCACGGTTGCCGCAAGTAGCCATGTCGCACCACTTGCGGCGACCGTTTCGGCTGCGGTCGAGAAACAGCCATGAGCAGGAAGGGCTCGCACACTCTCGGACACGTCCGACGAGCTCCGAGGTCAGGAGGTCGGCTGCGGAACGCGCCACCGGCCACAGCATGCGGTCGAGGGAGTCCTCAGGCCCCGACCACTGCCAGCGGCAGCACGCGCCGCCGGGCGCCAGACGAAGGCGAGGCAAAGCCGAGGCCAGAAGCCGGTTGAGCACGTCAATAGCCGCCGGATCCGGGTCGTCGCCCCGGGCCAGCGCGGAAAACACGCCGTACACCGCCTCACGCAGCGCGACGGCCTGGTCAAACACCCTGCCGGTAGCTCGGGAGCTCTTCCCGGCCGCTCGCTCCAGCCTCAGCGCTCCCCGGTCGTCGATCAGGTCTCCCTGGCACGCCCAATTCACCAGGTCTGGGTAACTGCCGAGGCGGTCTGCGCAGGGATCGCCTCGATTGCCCCAGGTGTTGGCGAAATCGAGGCACAGCGCCCCGGCCGAGAACGCGAAGGTCGTGGTACTCGTCATTTCTCCACCATTATAACCTGTAAATAGATCTTGACAAGTTATGTATTACGACCTATAGTCTAACCTGTAAGTAGCAATTTGAAGGTGAGGTCAGGACCATGCCCGAAGCCGTTTCCCTTCCCGCTCCCACGGCGCCTGACCCGGTTGCGATCCGGGCCACACTGATCAACCGTCGCGACCGGCTGGCGGCCCTGCCACAGGCCGCCACGGCAACCCGCGTGGCGAGCCTGCTGTCCGAGATCGACGCCGCCCTCGACCGCCTCGAAGGAGGCCACTACGGCGCCTGCTCCCGCTGCGACGGGTCCGTGGAAGCGGACCGCCTGGCAGCTGATCCCCTGGCCACGGTGTGCCTCGATTGCCTGAACGAAGGAGAGCGCAGGGCCCTCGAGCGAGACCTCGAGACGGCATCGCGGGTGCAGGCGGCCCTGCTGCCAGCGCGAGACTTCGCAAACGCGGCCTGGCGCGGGCACTACGCGTACCTTCCCTACGGTGCGGTGAGCGGCGACTACGTGGACGTCGTCGCGAGCTCCGAAGATCTCCTGGTCATGGTCGGCGATGTCGCCGGCAAGGGTGTGGCAGCCGCCATGCTCATGTCGCAGCTGCACGCGATGTTCCGTGCCACGGCGGCGCCCGGCCTCGGGCTCGGAGAGATGATGCAGCGGGTGAACCGGCTGCTCGGCGCGGCCACCACTGCCAACGCCTACGCCACCCTGGCCGCCGCGCGGCTGCGAGCGGACGGCTCGGTCGAGCTGTGCAACGCCGGCCACGCCTCGCCTCTGCTGCTGTCGGCGCAGGGCGTCGAGCCGTTGCCGGCGGACGGGCTGCCGCTGGGCCTATTCGCGGAAGCCGAGTATTCGACCCGGACCATCCCGGTCGGCGCCGGGGAAGGGCTACTGCTCTACACAGATGGGCTGAGCGAGGGTCGCGGACCGGACGGCTGCGAGCTCGGTGTCGACGGGCTTCGATCGCTGCTCGGAGGCTCGCCCAAGGATGCTCCGGCAGGCCTGGTCGAGCTCTGTCTCGGCGCCGCCGCCAGCCACCGCGGAGGCGCCCCGGCGCACGACGACCTGACCGTGATGGCGCTGCTGCGCGCTCGGTAGGCGGGTATCATCGAGGCGTGGCGCACATTGACGACTACCGCTTCGGCAGGATCAGCATCGACGGCGCCGTCTACACCGATGACGTCATCCTCCTTCCAGACCGGATCCTGTCACCATGGTGGCGTAACGCCGGGGGCCACGTGTTCGCCGTCTCGGACCTCGGCCCGGTGCTGGGCGCGGCACCGGCAGCCGTGGTCCTGGGAACGGGCTGCTACGGACGGGTCAGGGTACCTGACGAGACCATCGCCGCACTTCGGGACGTCGGGGCCGAGGTCGTGGTAGCGGTGACCGCACGTGCGGTCGACGAGTACAACCGCCGCGCCGACGCCGGCGAGAACGTGGTCGCGGCGCTCCATCTGACCTGCTGAAGCCGGCAGATCCCGGAGAGTCTGCAGGCTCGGCCGGCGTGCCCGCCTGCCGCTCTCTCGGGCCATGCGGCTCGGCCGATGAGGCTCCTTGGATGAAGGGCCATGACTCAACGGCTGGCCCACGTGCAGGATTGGTTCAGGGGGGCTGCGACGGTAAGGTAGAGGCCGAGGAAAGGGGAAGTGATGATCCTCTGGCGGCACGGTTTTCTGGGCTCACGGGCGGATGTCCTGATCGACATCCTGGTGGTGTCGCTGGTGGTTGTGCTGGCGGTGCTGGCCTACTCACTCGGCCGTGCCGGGAAGGGGTTCTACAGCACCCACCGCGGTCTGCAGCTCGGGATCGGCACCGCGGTCGGGCTCGAGCTCCTCGCGTTCGAGGTCGACATCCGTCTGCGCGGCGGGTGGAACGCTCTCACCGCTGGCAGCTCTCTGGCCGGAACCGGGGCCCTCAAGCTGGTGCTGGCGGTTCACTTGGTATTCGCGGTCACCACCGTGCTGCTGTGGGGGTGGTTGATCTCGGCCTCCCTGCGGCGCTTCTCCAGGCATGATCTCCCGGGTGGCTTCAGCCGGCGGCACCGCCTGTGGGGGAAGCTCGCGGCGATCGACATGACGCTCACCTGCGTGACCGCGGTGGCGGTCTACATCGCCTTCTTCATCCTCTGAAGGCGGTTCTGAAAGCTGGGCGGGAAATGCGACGGTCAGCCGCCGCGTTCACACCAACGAGGCGGCCCCGTGCCCGACGGTGCCGGTGCAGCCGCCACAATCCGTCAAGGGTAGGGAGAGCCGTGTCGGTCGAGAAACCACCCCCATCTGCATCGACACCTGTGCTGGCCTCGCGCCAGTTCATCGAAGCCCTGTACGAGGACTGGAGAAGCGACCCCTCGTCGGTCGCCGAGCAGTGGCAGCACTTCTTCCAGGGCTTCGAGCTGGCCCTGTCCACCGAGGGCGACGCCGCGGGCACCCAGGGGCGCAAGCAATCACAGGTTGCGAGCCTGATCTACGCTTACCGCGACATCGGACACCTGGTGGCCCAGCTCGATCCCCTCGGCTCGAGCCCTCAGCACAATCCGCTGCTCGAGCTCGGTTCCTTCGGCCTCGACGAGTCGGACCTCGACCAGTTGTTCGACACCGGACACCTCAGCGGCATCGCGCAGCGGGCAACACTGCGCGAGATCCTGGCCATGCTGCAGGAGACCTACTGCGGCGCGATCGGCGTCGAGTACCTGCACATCCAGGACACGCGCATCCGGCGCTGGCTGCAGAAGGAAATGGAGCCGCACCACAACCGCCCGAGCTACAGTACCGGGCGCAAGTTCGAGGCGCTCGATCTGTTGACCGACGCAGAGCTGTTCGAGACCTTCATCCAGAGCCGATACCCCGGCCACAAGCGGTTCTCGCTCGAGGGAGCGGAGTCGCTGATTCCCGCCCTGCATGCGATCGTCGAGATGGCGCCCGATCTCGGGGCCGAGGAGCTGGTGCTGGGGATGGCCCACCGCGGTCGCCTGAACGTCCTCACCAACATTCTCGACAAGCCGTACGAGGTTCTGTTCTCCGAGTTCGAGGATGTAACGCTGCCGGACATGTACGGCGGCGACGGAGACGTCAAGTACCACCGTGGGTTCAGCTCCGACCACGTCAACCGCAACGGCCGCAGCCTCCACATCGCGCTGGTCGCCAACCCGAGCCACCTCGAGGCGGTAGATCCGGTGGTCGAGGGCAAGGCCCGCGCCAAGCAGCGGCGGCGTGAGGACACCGAGGAGCGGCGCCGGGTGCTGCCGATGCTGATCCACGGTGACGCGGCCTTCGCCGGGCAGGGCCTCGCTGCCGAGACGATCAACCTGTCCCAGCTCGAGGGCTACCGCACCGGCGGTACCATTCACTTCGTCATCAACAATCAGATCGGGTTCACGACCAGCCCCGAGGAGGCCCGCTCGACCCGTTACGCCACCGACGTCGCAAAGATGGTCGAGGCGCCCATCCTTCACGTCAACGGCGACGATCCCGAGGCCGTGATGCTGGTCTCCGAGCTCGCGCTGCGCTTCCGGCAGGAGCTTGGCCGCGACGTGGTCGTCGACATGGTGTGCTACCGGAGGCACGGCCACAACGAGGGTGACGAGCCGGCCTTCACACAGCCGCTCCTGTACGAGAAGATCCGCAAGCGGCCGCCGGTGCGGCTACTGTACAAGAAGCGACTTGTCGACGGCGGGCTGCTGTCGGACGAGGATAGCGAGCGCCGGGGAGCCGACTTCAAGGAGCGGCTCGAGAAGGCCTTCGAGACCGTCAAGGTGCAGTGCCCGCTGCCCGATCCGAACGAGCACGCCTACGGCGGGCTTTGGCAGGAGCTCGACAACCCCTTCTCACACGAGCCGGTGGAGACCGGGGTCGAGCAAGAGCGCCTGATCGAGGTGGCCAGTGCACTGACCACCGTGCCCGAGGAATTCACCCTCAACCGCAAGGTCGCTCGGCAGCTCTCCCGCCAGGCAAAATCGGTCGACACGGGAGGCAACGTACTGTGGCCGACGGCCGAGCTGCTGGCTTTCGGCACGCTCCTGACCGAGGGGCTGCCGGTACGGCTGTCGGGACAGGACAGCGAGCGCGGCACCTTCTCGCAGCGCCACGCCGTGTGGCACGACATGAAGACCCAGCAGGCGTACATCCCGCTCAACCACATCCGTGACGGCCAGGCCCGCTTCTGCGTCTACAACAGCATGCTCTCCGAGGCGGCGGTCCTCGGCTTCGACTACGGCTACTCGCTGACCGAGCCCGACATGCTGGTCCTATGGGAGGCCCAGTTCGGGGACTTCGCCAACGGCGCCCAGGTCATCATCGACAACTTCATCACCCCGGCCCGCGACAAGTGGCAGCGCTCGAGCGGCCTCGTCATGCTGCTGCCGCACGGCTTCGAGGGCCAGGGTCCCGAGCACTCCAACGCCTACCTCGAGCGTTACCTGGCGGCGTGCGCCGAGGACAACATCCAGGTCGCCTACCCGAGCACCTCGGCGCAGTACTTCCACCTCCTGCGCCGCCAGCTCAAGCGGCCGTTCCGCCTGCCCTTGATCGTCATGACCCCCAAGAGCATGCTGCGGGCCGCCGAGGCGGCATCGCCGGTCGAGGAGCTGGTGTCAGGTCGCTTCAACGAGATCCTGGACGACCCCGCCCCGCCTCGGCGTCCGCGCCGGCTGGTGCTGGGGAGCGGCAAGCTGTTCTGGGAGCTGCAGGCGGCCAGGGACGAGGCCGGAGCGGCGGCGGCGCTGGTCAGGATCGAGCAGCTGTACCCGTTCCACGAGTCGCTCGCCCGTGAGGTGGTCCAGCGCTACCCCGGCGTCGAGGAAGTGGTGTGGGCCCAGGAGGAGCCGCAGAACCGCGGCGCCTGGAGCTACATCCAGCCGCTGTTGGCAGAGCTCGCTTCCGGCACGCCGGTCAGGTATGCCGGCCGCGTTGCCAGCGCCAGCCCCGCGACCGGGTCGCTGCGGGTCCACAAGCAGGAGCAGGAGGAGCTGATCCGCTCGGCTCTGGGCATCTCCTGAGCCGCGCACGAGGAGAACAGATGAGCGTTCCACTCAAGGTTCCGGAGGTCGGTGAGTCGGTCCGCGAGGGATATCTCACCGAGTGGCTCAAGGACGACGGCGACGTGGTCGCCGCCGACGAGCCACTTTACGTACTGGAGACCGACAAGGTGACGATGACGATTAACGCCGACGTCGGCGGCAGGCTGGCGATCAAGGTCCCGGCCGGCCAGGAGGTCGAGGTCGGCCAGGCGGTGGCGGAGATCGACGACAGCGTCGAGGCGCCGGCGGCGCCACCCGCTTCCGGGCCCGCAGCGACGCCGGACGCGGTGGCCGAGACCGAGCCGGAACAGACGGCGCAGGCCCCCGCGGTGCCGGCCGAGCGCGGAGAACCAACACCGCAGCCAGGCAAGGCGCCCAGGGCGACGGCCACCATCGAGGACCTCAGCCCCGCCGTGCGCCGCCTGGTCCTCGAGCACGACCTCGACCCCGCCTCGATCAGCGGCACCGGCCGCGGCGGCCGCCTCACCAAGGAGGACGTGCTGCGCCACCTTGATGAGAGCACGCTCCAGACGCCGGCTACGGATGTCACGCTCCGGCCTGAACCTCCGGCGCCAGCAGCCGCGGCGGCAGCGCCCGACGAGCGCCAGACCCGCCGCCGCATGAGCCCGCTGCGCCAGCGCCTGGCCGAACGGCTGGTCGAGGCCCAGCAGACGGCGGCGATGCTGACCACCTTCAACGAGGTCGACATGAGCCGTGTCATCGCTTTGCGCAAGCAGTGGCGCGAGAAGTTCCGGGAGCGCCACGGGGTGGACCTCGGGTTCATGTCGTTCTTCGTCAAGGCGGCGGTCAACGCGCTCGCCTTCGTGCCGGCGGTGAACGCCTTCCTCGACGGGGACGAGATCGTCGAGAACCACTACTACGACATCGGCGTCGCCGTCTCCACCGAGCGCGGCCTGGTGGTCCCGGTCATCCGGGACGCCGACCGCCTCTCGTTCGCCGGCGTCGAGACCGGCATCGCCGAGCTGGCGGAGAAGGCGCGCACCGGCAAGCTGACGCTCGACGATCTGAGCGGCGGCGTCTTCACGGTCTCCAACGGCGGCATCTTCGGCTCGATGCTGTCGACACCGATCCTCAATCCGCCGCAGAGCGCGATCCTCGGCATGCACGCGATCAAGAAGCGGCCGGTGGTGGCGGGCGAGGACGACCGGGTCGAGGTCCGCCCGATGATGTACCTGGCCCTGTCCTACGACCACCGGCTGATCGACGGGCGCGAGGCGGTGACGTTCCTGAAGCGGATCGTGGAGTGCCTCGAGGACCCCGAGCGGCTGCTGCTGGAGGTGTGAGATGGCGGACTACGACCTGGTAGTGATTGGCGGCGGGCCGGGCGGCTACGTGGCCGCCCTCCGCGCCGCCCAGCTCGGCCTCCACGCCGCGCTGATCGACGATAGCCCGGTCCTGGGCGGCACCTGCCTGCGCGTCGGCTGCATCCCCTCGAAGGCGCTGCTCGAGTCGAGTGAGCTGTACTGGCAGGCCGGTCACCGGTTCGGCGACCACGGGATCGGCATCGGCGGCCTGGAGCTCGACCTCGGGCGCATGATGGCCCGCAAGGACGCGATCGTCGAGCAGCTGACCGGCGGCATCGGCATGCTGATGAAGAAGAACAAGGTCGAGGTCATCGGCGGGCGGGGTCGCCTGCTCGCCTCTGGCAAGGTTGGGGTCAAAGGCCAGGACGGCAGCCGTGAGCTGACCGCCGGCCACGTCATCCTGGCCATGGGAAGCGTGCCGGTCGAACTGCCGGACCTCCCGTTCGACGGCCACCGCATCATCTCCTCGACCGAGGCGCTCGAGCTCGACAAGGTGCCGAAGCGCCTGCTGGTGGTCGGCGCCGGCGCCATCGGCCTCGAGATGGGCAGCGTGTGGGCACGCCTGGGCGCCGAAGTCACGGTCGTCGAGCTGCTGCCACAGATCGTGCCGTTTGCCGACCGTCAGCTGGCACAGGCGCTACAGCGTGAGCTCGAGGGCCAAGGGCTCGCCTTCAAGCTCTCCAGCAAGGTCACCGGGGCCAAGCTGACCTCCCGTACCGCGACTGTGACCGTCGAGTCCGCGGACGGCACCGAGACGCTCAAGGCCGACCGCGTGCTGGTCGCCGTCGGCCGCCGCCCCAACACCCGCGGCCAGGGCCTGGAGGAGGCCGGCGT